>CAZTBA010000101.1:0-15920 GCA_964611725.1 uncultured bacterium | reverse complement strand
TTCTCTTTCCCATGACAGCCACGCCTTCAGCCTCCCCCTTGCTTCATCCCAATCTTCCTTATATACCATCCCATCTCCCTCGAAATCGGCCATCTCCACCTTCTCCTTGAATTTAGAAATGATTGTGTAAGACCTTATCCTCAACCAAACCCCGATTCTTTCTCAGCTACCCAAGAAAAGTATCAAAGGATTGGCAGCAAAGGTACATTAAACAGCTTCTACAGCAATGTCAAGCTTTTTTAAGCTTTCTGAATCTTAGAGAAGAGGCCAGTGAAGAGATCCCAGATGGCAGTATGGTGTAAGTCCTATGATCTTTAGTGAAAAGCTATCGAAAGTTCACATGTCTGGATGTGATAGAGCGGGGAAACGGACTCGGGGATTTAATTTCAGGTAGGTCCTATCTTCCCAGGGTCAGGGCAGGAGGCTTCCGGATAGTTGAGATATCGAAATTTAAGGCGAGCCCTTTTACCTGAAGATCGATTTTATTTTTCCCCAAACGTGTCGATCGACATCTATGGGAGGAGACACCGATGTTTCTTCCCCACTTCCGGGAGTTCCCATCTCTGAAGCACCGTCCTTCCAACCGGACGAAATTTCAGCCGTAGACCAGCTTAAGCCGAGGGTTCCATCCTCAGGTGGCATACTCCGTACCATCGATTTTCTGAGCTCAGCATCGCCCGCCGCAGGTGCTCCGATGCCATCATCAGCCACATCCACAAGCTCAGCACCCTGATCCCAGGGGCCCTTGTAGAGCTTTATTTGAAGCTTGGTATTGGGTAATGAGATGGAGGCATCCACAAGGTCCGGGTTGACGGCAAGTAGGGTGTTGCTGTGGTTCTGGGGATAGTTGGAGATGAGAAAATAGCCGTGTGGCTCTATCTGGCCAGAGGCGATGGACAACATCAGCTTCTCCTCATCACTGTTGATCCTCGTTATGGTCCATCCCGATATGTCGACGACCGCATCGGACCTGTTATGAAGCTCTATCCACTCATCTGCCGAGGAAGCCGTGCTACCCATCCACATTATCTCGCTTATAATAACTTCACCTGGCGGAGAAGCTGAGAGGAACCTCGGCAGGAGAAGTATGAAAGCAAGCACTAATACGACTGATCTGACCATAGTTTACCTCCTTCCGAATGCACTGTATACCCCCTGCCCATTGACCCGTCCACAGGAAGGGGAAACGCAAATTATATGCCAGAGGAAATTATCTATAGTAATATTATTGTATTACAAGTACTTATAGGGATTTATACAACCTTATTGTATCGAGGATTGAAGCCGAGATTTATCAGTACATGGAAGCCGATGGGAGGTGGAAATCTCATGGAATGCCCATGAGCGTGCTGCGCATTCAGGATTGGAGAACGATAGGGAATTCTTAGGATCTGAGAAATGGGGATTCACGGGCAATATGTGCCGAAACTAACGAACAGAAAAGTTAACCTCAGGGCAGGAGAAAAAGATAAATTAATTCATGGGATTCGATTTCTCTTGACAAAATGGGCTTTTTATAATAGATTGCAACTATTCCTACAGGAATAGGAGGATATTACATAATGAAGCTATCTACGAAGGTTCGTTATGGATCGAGAGCTATGCTCGAGCTTGCTCTCAACTACGAGGCGGGGCCGATGAGTGTCAGTGACATAGCATGTCATCAACATATCTCATACAAGTATCTGGAACACCTTGTCGGTAGCCTGAAGACTGCTGGCCTTGTCAAGAGTATACGTGGCACTCATGGAGGATATATGCTGGCAAGGTCACCTGAAAAGATCAAGGTCAGCGAGATCTTTCAGGCACTTGAGGGTTCGACAGCCCCGGTCGAATGCGTGGATTCCCCCGAAGCTTGTTCTATGAGGGATATATGTGCCACAAGGGTTATCTGGACTCGGATGAAGGAAGCTCTCACAGAAATCCTCGAAAACACAACTCTTCAGGACTTAGTTGAACAGAACAAGCAGAAGAAGGCCTCGATTGCAGCGATGTATTATATATAAATGAAATCCTCTGTAGCATTATACTTGAAAGCCTAAGGGCTTATCTGAATTCAACAACGGAAGAGAGGTGAGATTCTTATGAAGGATTTTAAAGATGCGGATATGGATAACCTTGCAGGGATCTCTAAGGAGATTGTGGAAAGCTATGCACTCCAGGGAGGTATAAACCGTCTCGACGAAGCCAATCTCCCCTCCAACGAGGAGGTCATAGATATACTCAAGAACTTGATGGCGATAATCCTCCCTGGATACTTTGGCAAGGAATCACTCACAAGATCCAGTATACCCTTCTTCGTGAACGCCATGATCGATTCGGTGTATGTGCGCCTCTGCGATCAGATCGAAAAGAGCCTGAACCATGAGTGCAAGAAGAATGGAGAAGAATGCACGAGCTGCAGGGATCTGGCTGAGCGGATATCCATGCACGTACTCTCCCAGATCCCGAAGATAAGGGAGCTTCTCAAGGAGGATATCGAAGCAGCTTACGAGGGTGATCCTGCAGCCAGGAGCCATGAGGAGATCATACTCAGTTATCCCTGTGTCGTGGCGATAACCACCTACAGGATAGCTCATGAGCTGTACATAAGAGCTGTCCAGCTCATACCGAGGATAATGAGCGAGTGGGCACACAACACCACGGGCATAGACATACATCCCGGAGCCAAGATAGGCAGGAGCTTTTTCATAGATCACGGCACGGGTGTTGTGATCGGAGAGACCACAGAGATAGGTGATAATGTCAAGATATATCAGGGTGTAACGCTTGGTGCATTGAGCTTTCGGAAGGATGCCAATGGCAGGATAATCAAAGGCGGGAAGAGACATCCCACCATAGAGGATAATGTGACGATATATTCCGGTGCTACCATACTCGGTGGTGATACGGTCATAGGGATGAACTCCGTGGTGGGGGGTAATGTCTGGCTCACATCCTCGATTCCACCTGGCACCAGAGTAATCATAAGCACTCCTAAACTGGAGTATCAGCAAAGGAAAGTAGTTCTGTCAGGAGTGGAGTAATACTATCTGCAGAGGATATCGGCACTCGGTGTATTCGGAGATCTGCACTGTTCTGATATGTTGGATATTAGACACTTTTAGGATAGAAATTTTCTGACTTCTGATCCTTCTTCTACAAGCCTATATTTATGTTAAATAAATCTTTATAAATTAACCTGTTTATTCCCTTAGGAATTGGAATGGAAATTGCTTTTGCATATTGTTAGATATAGATGTACAGAAGCTGATTTTCAGGATCGAATTTGGCGTCTATCAACTGTCTTTCAACTTTATAAGGGGAGGAAGTGAAAGTGAAAGTAGATCAACTGCAGACAGGTATATCGGATCAAGACATCCAGCATAGTGATATTCGACAACGCCTAAGCGAGTTTTCTAAGGATTTCTTTTACTACACCGGTTATGCCTCTAAGATAGGTCTGCAAAGGATATTCAGGATCTACGGTTTTTACCTCTATTGGAAATCTCAAGAACGGAGAGCTTATAGGTGTTCGCCTGATTACCTTAAGGAGATCCAGTGGAGAAGATTCAAGGAAATTTTGGAGTTTGCTTATAACCGGATACCGTTTTACAGGGATAAACTTGGCAAAGCCGGCATCACACCAGAGGCCATAAGGACAAGGCAGGATCTTGAGCGTATACCAATCCTCTCAAAGGACGAGATAAGACAGAATTTCCCAGATCGACTCCTTGACAACCACTATAAGTATAAGCCTTCCAGGATTAGCCATACTTCTGGATCTACAGGGGAAAGTTTACATTTCATATCCAATGAAAAATGGAAGCGACAGCTTCATTATAACGTATTTCTAAGGACAGGTGGTCCAACGAACATTCGAGTTGTGGTTCTTACGACTCCCCGTTGCGGCCCGAATACGTGTACTATCACAGGAGAAAATAGCTCCCGAGGTATATTGGTGAGGTTATCACAGGAATTCAGGTTTCTCCGACATTTAAATGGATTGATCTGGCTACCCACATCTATGAATATTCTTTCTGAGACGGATGAATATATGGAGAGCCTTGCAGAGACAATCGCTTATTTTTCACCTTGTATAATTATAGCAGATCCTGTATATCTCGGATCGTTTGCTCGCTATCTGAGGAGAAGCAGGAAACCGGCTCCAGAATTCATCGCGATCATTGCAGCATATGAGTTGCTGACTGGTTCCTTGAGGGATCTTTTCGAGGAAGTCTTTGGCTGCAACATATATGTCCAGTATGGGGCATCTGAGTTTATGGACATCGCAAATGAGTGTGAATATCACAATCTTCACGTCAGAACAGATTTAGTTATGGTCGAAGCTATTCGTGATGGTCGACCAGTTCGTCCAGGTGAAAAAGGAAAGGCAATTGTCACAGATCTCCGCAACAATGTTATGCCGTTCATCAGGTATGATATTGGGGATGTGATCACCTTAAATGATCAAAGGTGTCGTTGTGGTAGAAACAGCGATATTATTGAATCTATCGGGGGTCGTGTCTCTGATAGTCTTGCAGTGAATGGATCAATACTAGCTCCCTTGGATATTGATGAGATTTTCCGTGGTATTCAAAGCATTGCTACATATCGCTTTGTGCAGCGCGCAGATGACCTCTATCATGTCTCCATCATGGAAGATCAGACCTTCAATGAGGCTGATAAGCAATTAGTTCTCGAAAGATTCCATCGCATGTTCGGAGATGAAAGCCAGCTTGAGATCGGATTTGTCGAGGAGATTAAGCCTGAAAAGTCAACGAAATTTCGATTTGTCTATGCCGATACATCGTCAGCACGGTGTGAAATGTAAGGCTGATCGGTGCCAAGATAAAGAAATAGGGGGAAATAAAGGTGTTTGATGTGGAAGAGATCAGACGTGAATTCCCGATTCTGGAGCGCCAGAATGCGGGTAGACCCATTGTATTCGCTGACAACGCAGCCACCTCTTTAAAGCCATTATGTGTCATTAAAGCTGTAGAATATTATTATACAAATGTTTGTGCCAATGTGCACCGTGGGATTAATGTCCTCGCTGAGGAAGCGGATAGCTTATACGAAAATGCGAGAAAAAACATCGCAGAGCTGATTAACGCCAGACCAAGAGAAATTGTCTTTGTGCGCAATGCAACGGAAGGGATCAATCTTGCAGCTCATATACTTAATTTAGGAAAGGATGATGAAGTAGTCTGTTCCCTGAGCGATCATCATTCGAATTTCCTACCATGGTTTGTCAAAGCTAAGGTCAAGCATGTGACACCAAACGAGGAAGGCCGTGTAAAAGTTTCCTCTTTCATGGATGAAATAACCGCAAAGACAAAGTTAATCGCTCTTGGCCACGTGTCGAATGTAACAGGAATTGTTAATCCAGTAGGAGAGATCATTCAGGAGGCTCAAATAAGAGGAATCCCAACGCTCGTTGATGGTGCACAGTCAGTACCTCATGTCCCAATCAATGTGAAAGATCTGGGATGTGACTTTCTGGCCTTTTCGGGGCACAAGATGTTAGGTCCCAGTGGGATCGGGGCCTTGTATGCAAAAAGCGAATTTCTGGACTCGGCTTCACCTATGCTATACGGCGGTGGTATGGTATCCGAGGTTACCCGGAACGGCTTTAAACTGGATTCAGTTCCCCACAAACTTGAGGCTGGAACTCCTAATATTGAGGGAGCTATTGGTATGGGGGCTGCCGCCAAGTTTCTGACAAGTATAGGGATGGAAAACGTACTGAGTCACAGTGAGGAACTTACCAAGAGTCTGGTTAGCGAACTGAAGGGTATCAAAGGCTTATGCATTCGACCAGAGACTTCATCAAATCACAGGATACCCATTGTTTCTCTCACAATACAGGGCATATCAGTTGATGATATTGGCGCCATACTCTGCAATCGATACAATATAATGGTTCGATCAGGAGTCCATTGTGCAGAGCCACTGGTACGTTATTTTGGTGAGGAGGGTTTAGCGCGGATATCATTGTATCTATACAATACAAAGAGTGAAGTTACCTACATTGCAGAGTCATTAAGAAGGTTATGTAACCTGTTCTCATAAACAATTCTTTAAATTATACTGCTGTTCTGCAGACGATTAGATAGGAAATTAGTATAGAGACCGTGGAGTTAGTTTCTACTCTCCTTATCTATCTTCGCTATAGCATCCTTAGCTATGATGGCCCAGCCTGAGTCCGGATATTTCTCGAGGACCATGCTGTAGTAACTTCTGGCAAGCCGGGGGTTTTTCAGATCCCTCTCATATATATCGCCGAGTTCGCAGAGAGCATCATCGGCGATATCACTTTCTGTATATTGTGAAGCTATCTGCTGAAGGTACAGGGCAGCCTGGGTGCAATCGCCTTGCTCCTCGGTTATCCTGGCAAGTTTGAAGAGCGCCCTTGGCGCAGAATCGGAAGATGGATAATTGCTTACGACCTTTTTGAAAAGCTCTCTGGCTTTCCCGAAGTCCTTACTGGCAGAGTATATATCACCCATCTTCAGAATTGCATAGTCACTCTTGCTGTTCTCAGGATAGTCTGAAATTCTGGATAGGAGCTCTATGGCTTTTTCGGAATCGAAAAGCCTCTCGGCCTCGCGGAAGAGCTTCTCAACAGCGGAAATATGGAGCTTGTCACCAGATCTGTAACTTATGACCTTCAGGGTATCGAGGTTGGAAATGGCGATCTGGAGCGGAACGTTCAGCGAGAGCATGTCCTCCGGATCGAGTGAGCTCTCGGAGATCCCTATGTGGGATGCATCCACATCCGACTGATTCCACGTCGGATCCATATCAATCCACCTGCCGAGATAGACCTGGACCCACATGTGGAACCCGAGCTTTCCTCCTCCCATAGGGGCGAGCCCTATAACGCCACGGCAGGGGATCCCGGCGGCCCTGGCAAGTGCCATAAACAGGACCGAATATTCGCTGCAGGTTCCCTCCATATCGCCGAGTATCTCAGCGGCCGATCTGAATTTCACATGAGTCTCCGCAGGCTTCATATTGTTATATACCCACTCCAGGATCTTTAACGAAGCAGCCCAGAGATCCTTTCCATCACCCACAATTATCCGCGAGAGCTCTTCTATCTCGGGATAATCACTCTGGACATAGATATTAGATCCCATATATCTCTCATATCCGGAGAGGTCAAAAGCCACGTTCTTGTCACTGTAGGTGGGTCTGGTTACCTCGATTTCTCCCCAGCTTTCGCCACTCACCATGAGTTTTTGCCTGTGGTTGCTTTTGAAAACCCTCCTTATATCCCCCGATCTGAGCTTCGCGATCACCCTGAGCTCATCTACATCCGTCGGAGAACCCAGATCGGTATCTATAAAGAGGGAGCCCTCAGCCTCTGGGAACGCCCACCCCAAAGCTTCCTCCTTAGGGAAGAGCCTGTAAGATATACCGAGATACGGGGTCTCACTTTTGAGTATCCTACCATCCCGATCCAGCCATTCGATCGACTTTATCCCTCGCAGGGGATCTATATCATAATCGAACTCAACTATGAAGCAGTCTGTGGACTTTCCGCCGAAACTTATGGTATCGGTCCCGATGACCCTGAACGAAATCCCATGTGGTCTGAGGCTGCTATAGCTAAAGACATTGAGCGTGCATACCATACCCGGACTCAGTTTCCCCTCTTCCACAAGGAGCCTTTCCGCAAGTTCAGGTATGGCGGATGTGCTATCGAAAGGGACGGTCTTTCTGAAGACATGTCCGGCAAGTTTTTCAACGACCACGAGGCTATCGCCGAGTACCTGTCCATCGACTTCGAGGACCTGGCTCCCTTCAACTCTTCTGTCACTGAAGGATACCAGCCTGCCATTTCTGCCCGCAAGCCTCTCGTAAGAAGCCCTCTTGAAGCTTCCTTCCCAGCTTACATCCTCCTCATACAACCTGATAAGATCCCCGGATCCCTCCGCCCACTGGTGAATGTATCCCACTTTCGATCCGAAGGAATACTCACCTGCCCAGTCGTCCCAAAGTGGATGCTCTTCCACCTTCCTCGTATCAGGAGGAACCAGACCGAAAGAGTAGAGGAAGCCATCGTCAGAAGGCATATAGATGGTCCCATCCCGCCAGAGTGAGCTTCCCCCGACATTTCCCGGTATCTCGAACTTCCACAGGTTCCTCCCATCTTCTACGCGGAGGAACAGCACCTCGCGATTCTCGGTAGGTATTAGCAGCCTCCCGTCAGGTAGCTCCAAAATATCTGAGCTTACCGGTTCACCAAGGTCCTTTTTCCAGAGAAGTTTTCCGGAGCCGGGATCAAGAGCGTAAAGAAAGCCGTTTGTACCACCAGATATCAATACCCCGTTAGAAGCTCGGAGTATAAACTTCACTTTCCCACCCAGGTGTTTTTTCCAGGTGGTCTCTCCACTGGAAGCATCTACGCCGTAAAGGATGCCTTTGGAGCTGAGAATTAACGAACCTTCGCAGAGAAGGATCGGGGAATCGATAGCACCCCTGATATCGGTAACCCATATTGTCGAACCGTCCGCGACTGAGCATCCCCTCACCGAACCGTTTTCCGAGCCGAAGTACACCATCTCCTGTGTGAGGACGGGGACTGAAAAGATCGACTTTTTCGTCCTCACCTTCCATACAGTTTTAACCTGCACGCTATCACCCGGAAGGACCTCCACCTCGAGGGAGTAGAAGAGCCCACCTGCGGTCCCAAAATATATAGAGTTCCCCTTCGCAACGATCTGTGAAGTTACACTTCCCTCAGTCCTGAATTTCCCGAGAAGCTTTCCGGAAGACCGGTTGAGAAAATATAGGTACCCATCGTAGCAGCCCGCGATAACCATGTCGCCGATCAATAGAGGTCTTTCAAGGAAATCACCGTCGGCCATATATTTCCAGACCACTGTGCCTTCGCCGGCGTTCAGGCAGTAGACGTACCAGTCCGGTGAACCTATATAGATCTTGCCGTCAGATATAGCAGGGGATGAGGAAAGGGGTGCCCCGAGGAAGTACCTCCATTTAAGATAAGGGGCGGCCCCCTCTGAATTTGAAGGGCTCAGAAGGATCACAGCTAAGAGTATGAAGAGAAGACATTTTCGCACAGTTTAAACCTCAAGTGAGCTTAAGATCGCAAGCTAAATCTCAAATTCCCCGGCCTTACGTAACGATCATAGGCCGTAGCGGAAGGTCTCCGCTATAAGCTGAAGCTGTCTTATGTAGAGCACTTTCTCCCGTTCAGGGGAGAAGACAGCGCCGTCGATCATAAATATAAGTGATGATGTCGAGTCGATAAAACAGTAGCTGAAGAAAGGCCCACCGACCCACTTCGATGGGTTTTCCCAGATCCCCTCGAGCTTCATTGTCTCCCTTCCGGCGAAGTCGACCTTGCGGGAACGCACCGAGGCCACACGGTCCCCCTCGTAGAAGAGCTCACCGACCCTGTTACGTATATCCACACACTTTTCTTCCGTGAGTTCCCCACCGTCCCATCTCTCCCCCCGATAGACGAAGAGCCATCTTTCCGGGAAACCCTTTCGCAGCCAGACGAAACCAGTATCTTTTGAAGCAATCGGGAGGGTGTATCCTCTGGGGATTTTGAGCGACCAGCCGAAGTCTCTCCCCAATTCCTCCATGACATCCGACTGTTCACCTTCCACATATATGACTTTCGAGATCCTCTCATCGAGCTTTTCCAGTATGAGGTTGAAAATAAGGTCGCCTTCGCTACGCAGCCTGAGCTCCAGTTCATCGAGATCTCTCACAACGAGGAAGATGACAGCCTGTTCCTCCGACCAGAGATCGGGTTTGAAGAAGACAGCGGCCTCACCGAGCATCACCTTCTGGAGGGCGTCCTCGTTTAGAAACGATTCGACAAGTTTTGAGGTATGATCCTCATGTGAGAGGACGGAGACGAGAATTACACTCTTCCATCTCCTGAAAAAACTGAATTCCTTCGGGTCGCCATGGCGAACCTTGAAGATCTTTTCGGGTCTGGGCGTCTCGATCGTCCTCTCAAAGGCTTCTCTGAAAAGCGGGACAGTGGTGTCGTATACATACTCATCCGCTATAACGACGATTTGTCGGTTCGGCCCTATTGCATATTCTTTCCTTTCTTCAGAGCATCCACTGATTACAAGGATAGTGACCAATAGTGAGCTCATAATATAACATCTCAAGGGCTTTTCCCCCTTTCATCTCAAAAGCTCTGCTTCCACAATATTCTCTACATGTGAGGTATGCGGGAACATATCGACCGGCTGAACCTTCATGATCCGGTATCCTCCGCCCGATAGTTTCCGGAGGTCCTTGGCCATCGATTGTGGGTTACATGATACATATATGATCCTGCGGGGCTTAAGTTCCATCAAAGACCGGAACGATTTCTTCTGCATACCTGCCCTCGGAGGGTCTGTCACCGCGACATCGAACTTTACCTTCTCCGACACAAGCCCTGGCAGCACTTCCTCCGCCGGCCCATGTATGAAATCGCAGTTCGAAGCGCCGTTCATTCTTGCATTCCTTCGGGCATTTTCGACGGCCTCTCCGATCGATTCCACCCCGATCACCTTATCGGCCATCTCCGAGAGATATATAGCTATCGATCCGGTGCCACAGTAGAGGTCCAGAACCCTCTCCGTTCCCTCAAGTCGGGCTGCCTCCCGGATCATATCGTAAAGCTTTGCCGCCTGACAGGAGTTGGTCTGGAAAAAAGAGTTCGGGGAGATCTCGAAGCGGAATCCACCCATCATTTCAAAGATGACTTCTTTGCCCCCGAGTAGGAAGTTTTCAGAGGTTGTTGTCACATCTGCCTTGCGGGCGTTAACACTCAGAAAAAAGGACTTTACTTCGGGGTGGATTTCAGTCAGATATCCGGCAAGTTCCCCTGCTTCAGGGAGATCCTTTACAGAAGCTATAAGGTTAACCATAGATTCGTTGGTGAACTTTCCTTCCCTGATAGATAGTATCCTGAGGAGACCCGAGTGGGCGCGAATATCATATGGAATGAGGCCTTTTTCTCTTACGAAGTTCCCGATATCATGTACTATAGAGTTAGAGTTCTCCGACTGAAGGTAACAAGCCTTAAGGTCAAATATCTCGTCGTAACTTCCAGCCTTGTGGAGACCTATTACCGGGTCCCCGGAAACGCCTTTTCCGAAACCGAAATCCATCTTATTCCTGTAGAAGAAAATATCTTCTGAGGGAACCGTCTCCCCCACCGGGACTTCTCCCAGTCCTCCCACGTCATTGAGGCACATTCTGACTATGTCTTTCTTGAAGGAAAGCTGGCTTTCATAGCTGACATCCTGCCACCTGCATCCGCCACACTCGGCGAAGAAATGGGAGCAACGTGGCGGCACATAATGCGGGGACCTTGAGTCGAAGGACTCGGTTATGGCTTCAATGCGGTCTCCTCTTATGCGCGTGATCCTCGCCTTAACTCTGTCCCCCGGGACGCATCCTTCCACCTCAAACCTCCGTCCCCCCGGCAGGGCGAGTCCCCTTCCACCGAGTGCAAGCCCTGTTATCTCGAGATCCACAATGTCGTCTTTCCTCATAAGCCCCTCTGAAGAAAAAAGGGCAATTAGCTTTAGGCTAAATGCCCCTCGTAACGGATCTCATAGGTAAATGAAAATCAAGAATCTTAGCTTTCCTCCTGGGTTTCTTCTTTTGGTGCTTCCGGCTCTTCAGCTTCTTCTCTCTTCCGTTTCTTTTTCTGCTGGATAGCCCCTAAAGATACAAGTTGTAAAAGGGAGACCGAAGCCCCGTCACCTTTGCGGGTGCCCATCTTAACTATCCTCGTATATCCTCCGTTACGACCCGCAAGCTTGGGAGCAATCTCATCGAAGAGTTTGTTTACTACAGTTTTGTCCTCTATCGTCCTCAGGGCCTGTCTTCTGGAATGGAGGTCTCCCTTCTTAGCCAGGGTTATCATTTTATCTGCGAGAGGTCTAGCCTCCTTCGCCTTTTGATCGGTAGTCCTTATAGCTCCCTTATCCATGAGGGAAGTGATCATATTTTTGAGCATTGCTTTTCTGTGGCTCGCATCCCTGCCAAGTTTCCTGCCCTTCTTCTGGTGCCTCATCTATATCCCCCGATTATCACAAGTTCTCTTCGCCGCTTGATTTCGATTTCAAATTGTACTTTCCGATGTCCATACCGAAATGGAGCCCGAGGCTTTGAAGAATGTTCGAAAGCTCGCTCAAGGACTTACGGCCGAAGTTCCTATATTTCAGCATCTCTGACTCGGTTCTCTGAACCAGATCCTCGAGGGTGTTGATTTTCGCTGCTTTCAGACAGTTACTTGAGCGGACGGAAAGCTCAAGCTCATCCACACTCATGTTGAGAAGCTTTCTGATTCTTTCAAGCTCTTCGTTCTCCCCCTCTTCAGCAGCTTTAGGTTTTTCCTCCTCGAAATTCACGAAGAGCTGGACATGGTCCCTCAGGATATTGGCCGCTGTGGAGATAGCATCGTCAGGGAAGACCGCCCCGCTGGTCCAGATCTCTATTGTGAGCTTATCGTAGTCAGTTCTCCTACCGACCCTGGCTGTATCCACCTGATAGTTCACCTTCCTTATAGGGCAGAATATCGAGTCCATAACTATAGTCCCAATTGGGTCATCGAGAGATTTGTTATCATCGGCAGTAACGTAGCCGCGTCCCAAACCTATATCGATGCTTGCCTTGAAAACCACCCCCTTCCCGAGGGTAGCTATATGCAGGTCTGGGTTAAGTATCTCGACTTCGGAGTCAACCTGTAAATCCCCGGCTCTGAGTTCAGATTCGCCGCTTTTCTCAACCTCTATAGTTTTGGGGCCATCCGAATGGAGTTTAATGTTAACCTGTTTGAGGTTCAATATTATATCCGGGACATCCTCGACGACTCCAGACATTGTCGAGAATTCGTGCAGTACACTATCTATTCTCGCAGCCCTTATAGCTGCCCCTGGTATGGATGAAAGGAGGACCCTTCTCAGTGCATTTCCCAGGGTAATTCCAAAGCCTCTTTCCAGCGGTTGGAGTACGAACTTTCCGTACTCCCTGCTGAAGGTCTCTTCCTCCTTCTCGACGAACTTTGGCATTTGTAAGCTTTTCACCTTCATAATTTAAGGAAATCCCCCTTCAAGCTTTCTATTTAAGGCGCTATTTTACTTTGAGTAGAGCTCAACTATGAGGTGTTCCTCTATGGGAACAGGGATATCCTCCCTCTTTGGAAGTTCAAGCATGGAGCCAGAGAGGGTTGTTTTATCAACCGAAAGCCATGGGAGCTCCCTCCCCCTCCCCATCTTGCGGAGGGACTCATGTATAAGCTCCAATCCTTTGCTTTCTTCCCGGACCTTCACAACGCTACCAGGGGAGACCTGGTAGGAAGGTATATCTACCAACCTATCGTCCACCATTATATGTCTGTGCCTCACAAGCTGCCGTGCGGTCTGTCGCGAAGCTCCGAACCCAAGGCGGTACACTATGTTATCCAGGCGGCTCTCGAGGACCTGGAGGAGGACTTCTCCGGTAGCACCCCTTTTCCCGGAAGCCTTTTCGAAATAGTTTCTGAACTGTCTCTCAAAGACACCGTATATCCTTTTGGCCTTCTGTTTTTCCCTGAGCTGAAGGCCGTAATCCGATTCCTTTCTTCTTTGGGAATACCCATGCTGCCCTGGGGCGTAGGCCCTCCTCTCGAAGGAGCATTTATCGGAGTAGCAACGATCGCCCTTGAGGAAAAGCTTCGCCCCTTCCCGACGGCACAGCCTGCATTTAGATCCTATATACCTAGCCATAAACCCACCTCTCAGATTTACCTCTTCTCCTAAACCCTTCTCCGCTTGGGAGGTCTGCAGCCATTATGGGGTATAGGGGTAACGTCCCTTATAGCAGTTATCCCAAGTCCCGCAGCCTGCAGAGCTCTTATGGCAGCTTCCCTTCCCATTCCCGGACCGCTGACCCAGACTTCAACCTTTCTGACACCGAGGTTCATAGCCTCCCTCGCAGATGCTTCGGCGGCCTGCTGTGCTGCAAATGGAGTGCTCTTCCTGGAACCGGTGAAGCCAACCCTCCCGGACGAGTGCCAGGATATCACGTTCCCGTCACGGTCGGTAACTGTAACGGTGGTGTTATTGAAAGTAGCCTTTACATGCGCGATTCCTAAGGAATCAATCCTCCGGTCCTTCTTAGACTTTTTACCTCCAGGAGTTGCCAAAAATACACCTCCTTTATCCACCTCTATCTATGTCACGACCTTCTCTTCCTGCTCACAATCTTCTTCGGACCCTTTCTGGTCCTGGCATTGGTCTTTGTCCTCTGACCATGGGCAGGTAGGCCCCTTCGGTGCCTGAGGCCCCTATAGGAGCCTATATCCATGAGCCTCTTTATATTCATCATCGTCTCGGAACGGAGGGCACCTTCCACTTTGTAGTCCGACTCTATAGCTGCCCTGAGCTTTGAGATATCCTCCTCGGTGAGCTCACCCACCCTCTTATCCGGATCAACACCTGTTCTCTCCAGTATCTTTCCGGACGAGGAGCGACCTATACCATATATATAGGTAAGGCCGATTTCAACTCGTCTGTCTCGGGGCAAATCAATTCCGGCGATTCTGGCCAAAACCTACCTCCTATCCCTGTCTCTGCTTGTGCCTTGGACCATCGTTAGGGTTGGAGCAGATAACCCTTATTTTGCCCTTCCTGCGAATGATCTTGCACTGCGAACATATTTTCCTGACCGAAGCCCTCACTTTCACCTGTACCACCTCCACATCATAAGAGCTTATTTGTAACGGTATACTATCCTTCCCCTCGTAAGGTCATAGGGGCTCAGCTCAATAGTGACCCTATCGCCTGGAAGGATCCTTATGTAGTTCATCCTCATCTTTCCGGAAACATGTGCCAGGACTTTATGTCCCCCCTCTATCTCCACCCTGAAGGTGGCATTTGGCAGAGCTTCCGTCACGATTCCTTCGACCTGTATCGGTTCCTCTTTCGGCATAGGGAGATCACCCTCAGCTAAGACCTTTCGAACGTAAAAAGTCGGAAATCCTATTGTAAAGCTGCGGTGAGGCCGTCAGGATCTCCGGAGCCCCGTCAGTTAAAGCGACCGTATGCTCGAAATGAGCAGATGGAAGACCATCCTTCGTGACGACCGTCCACCCATTCTCACATGTTCTCACCCAAGGTTCCCCCGCATCCACCATAGGTTCTATGGCCAACACCATCCCCCTGCGGAGCCTTGGCCCCGTCTCAGGGAATCCAAAGTTAGGAACTTGTGGTTCCTCATGTAAATATCTGCCTATGCCATGCCCTACAAGGTCGCGCACGACCGAGTAACCAGCGGCCTCAACATATGACTGTATAGCATAAGATATGTCGCCAACCTTGTTCCCATCCTTCACCTGAGATATGCCCACCCACAGGGCCTCTTCTGTTTTCCTCATAAGCCTCATTTTCTCCGGTGAGACTTTCTTCACGGGGAAAGTCCTGCTCATATCGGAGAAATACCCATCTTTCTCAACACCTATATCCACGCTTACTATCTGGCCTTCCCTAAGTTTCCGAGAACCCGGTATACCGTGCACCACTTCTTCATCCACAGATATGCAACTTGCAGCGGGAAAACCATTGTAGCCCTTGAAAGCGGGGCGTGCTCCTTCACTAACTATGAGATCCTCTACAACTCTATCTATCTCTGATGTAGTGATCCCAGGGGTTATAATCTGACTGACATTCTCCATAACCTTTCTAAGGATAGATGCTGAATTCCTTATGAGATCGATCTCCTCATCAGACCTGACAGCGATCATCCCTTAAAACCCCTAGTATTTTTCCGAAAACTTCCTCTACGCTTCCATCCCCTGGGATTTCACTGAGCACTCCCTTCTTACGATAGAATTCCTTTATGGGAGATGTCTCTTCCCTGTAGACCTGCAGCCGTTTCCTTATGGTCTCCTCTTTATCATCCTC
>CAZTBA010000100.1:0-15991 GCA_964611725.1 uncultured bacterium | reverse complement strand
CCCCCCCCCCCCCCCCCCCCCCCCCCCCCCCCCATAAAAGTGGTGGTAGAAGTAGAAAAGGTACAAGCAACCCTGGATCTTGGTATTATAGAACACCTCCAGGTCCCAAAACGATCCGAAGAAGGGAAATCGGTTGCAGAAGGTAGGGAAGTCGCTGTTCCCGGAGCGGACGGGGAACGGGGTGGGAAGGGCAGCTTAAAACAGAAGGATTTCGAAAACGTAGCGAAGGAGATGAACAAGATCGTCACCATATTCAACACCCGGGTCGCTTTCTCCATCGACCAGGATATCGATAGAATGATAATAAAAGTGATCGATAACGAAACCGATCAGGTAATAAGACAGATCCCCCCTGATGAGATGTTGCAGTTAATCAAAAAAATTGATAGTATATTAGGCATGCTCATAGACAAGAAAGCTTAATATCAAGTTTTTGCCTGTAAGGTGAGGTCCCCCTATGAAGAATTCTATTGGAGAAATGATTGATGTGAGAAAGAGGCGTAAGGTGTGCGGCGTAGACCCTGGAGAGCCCACGCCACTCCTTCCACACATAACGCATGATGCACTTCTGGATTGCTGTCGATCGATCTATGATGTAACTTTAGAGATCGAAGAAGCCCTTAGATCTGATAACTGGGAAGCGCTGATAGCCAAGCTGCAGGCGAGGGAAAACCTGATCAAAGAGGTGGTATCCCCCCAGACAGGGCAGGATTTTGTACCACAGGAGAAACGAATAGGTACGACCAAAGAAGAGGGAGATGCCAATTCGGTGATGGGAGAGATAAAGACACTACTCCAGGCTACCTTATCCCTTGACGATGTCAATAAAGAGAAGATTGTCCGCAAGCGCAAAGAAATAACCCGGGATTTGAAGAAATTACTTGCGGGAAGGCAGTTGCTGCGGAGCAGCTACATGGCATCCCCAATGTCCGGAGCCAATTTCATTGACGTCGTTTAATAGAGAGGATTGTCAATGACCATACAAGATTTGTTGGGGGTGGCCGGAGGTATTAATGGGATCCTGTGTAAGCGGGTTTAGGGCAAGCATCCGGTTATCTCCAAAAAAATGGAAGAGTGTAAATCTGAAGCCTCAAAGGTGGATCGGGTGGATATCTCTCAGGAAGCTAAGGAACTTCAGAAAATCCAATCCTTGACTGCTGATGCCAAGAAGGCTTTGGAGGAACTGCCCGATGTTCGTGAAGAAGTTATCAAGGAAGTTACAGAAAAACTGGAGAAAGGATACTATAACAGAAAGGACGTACTGGAGAAACTCGCCGAGGCACTGCTGGAAGCGGGTATTTTCCCACCTTATATGTAAGAGAGGGCAATTTCCTGGAGTTTTTGACCCGAAAATGAGAGGGTCTGAATTCAGATCGACCAATTGAAATGGTCAGAACGGAAGATTGACTGATCAAACTCAACTCTCGCACTTGGGTTCACAGATTCCTTGATCAGGGGTAACTCAACTACAAACCTGGCTCCATTTCCGGGTTCGCTCTCGACCCTTATCTCACCTCCATGTTCCTTAACCACGCCATAACACATGGAAAGACCAAGGCCGCTTCCTTGTCCCACTTCCCTTGTTGTGAAAAACGGATCGAAAATCCTCTCGAGATTCTCTTTGGATATACCTGGACCTGTATCTTCTATATCGACCTTTACCTTGTTCTTAACTACGCTGCTTCTTACCGTCAAGTTCCTCGGGTTCTCCCCCTTCTCCATAGCCTGCTCCGAGTTCAACACTATATTCAGGAAAACCTGTCGCAGCTTATCGGGACTGCCCATGACCTTGGGTGGTATGGGAACAAAATCCCTGGCTACATTTATCTTTAGAGCCCTTATATCCTTTTCCCTCAGGCTCAGGGCCTCGAGCAGCACTTGGTTCACATCGACCTCTACCTTATCGAATCTCTCCTCACGGGCGAATGAAAGGAGTTTCGATACTATTTCCGAAATCCTCTCGGCACCATCAAGTATCGCAGAGAGGTTTTTCCTCACACCTTTCCCCTCTACTTTCTCTAACTTTGACTGAAGAAGTTCACTGTGCCCTATAACTACAGCAAGAGGGTTGTTGAGCTCATGGGCTGCTCCCGAAATCAACCTTCCAACCGTGGCAAGCTTCTCCGATCTGGCGAGCTGATCCTGGAGTCTACTTCTCTTTTTCTCCAAACGCTTTCTTTCAGTGATATCCCTCACGGTCACTAGGACTGCTTTCCTGCCTTCATAATCAACCAAACTATCATTTATCTCAACGTCAACTGCTATACCATTCCCATCTATGAGTCTGGTCTCGTGAATATCGGGTCCATTTTTCCCAGCCATCCCTCCGTTATACCTTTCCATGATATCCTCACGAGACTCTGGTGCTATAAGCTCTCTGATATCTTTCCCTAAAACCGTGTTCTTCTCAAAGTTATAAGTCTCAAGAAACTTGTTGCTTGCAAACTTTATTACCTGATCCTGTATTACTACTATGCCATCGTTTGCTCTCTCGACAAGCATACGATATTTCTCCTCAGAGGAACGCAGCGCCTCCTGAGCCTCCCTGTAGTCAGTTATATCTATAGCAATCCCGAACCTCACCGCCCTGCCATCTGGCCACCTTATCGCCTTGTCTATGCACCTGTACCAGCGACCGTCAGAAGTACTCTGAAAATCCCATCCATACGATGGCTGGATCACACCGTTCTCATATATTCTATCATTAGTACAGAAGTTACACGGAGATGACCGATCTGACTTGAAGATCTCGTAGCAACTTTTTCCAACTACGTCCTCCCCAAATCTCTTCCTAAACGCTCCGTTAGCATACAACAGCTCGTACGTCTCAATATCAGCAATGTATATGATACCATCTATGCTGTCGAATATCGATTTGAACTGCTGGGCTTCGAACTCGAGGTCCTCCTTTACACTCTCAGACTCGGTGTAGACATTGCCCGCCCTTCTGAAGATATAGCTTATAAACACAAAAGCGACGGTAGCTCCGATAATCCAGGCCAGGATATTCCCCCCTATGAGCACTTCCCTCAAATAGTGGAAGACCTCAATGAGGAAAATAGCGATCACGGAAAAGATTATGATATCTCTATAGATCCTATTTGACTTAGAGTTGGTCATAAATCTCTCAAAGGTTTTAATATTACGTAACTTACATCTGGAATTGGTATTATGCACCTTGGAGTGTTTCCCTGGAAAAAAGGAAACCACGACCAACTTTCACCTGGCTTTGCCCCCTTCGGCTTACCGAGCAAATTCTGTGCCGCCAGAGCATCTATATTGCGTAAGGCCATTATTTACAGTTACTTAAACTGCAAGAAATCCTGTCTAATGTCCCCACATAATTGGGTGTATCCGCTCAAAATAAGACATTTTGCCCCAAAGTATGACAAAATGGTACATCATGTCACATGGGTACTTTGGCTGTAAGTGCGTGGTTGATTCAGAAGATTATGGTGCGTCTAAGCGTAGGGCCGAAAGGCGGGTGTGAAACCTTTTACCTTTCGAATTCTGGAGAGCTTATACACACGATTTGGTTGATTACACTTCACCTGCTTTTTGCCAAATCCCCGGGGAAAAAGGACTCGCTACCGGCAGGGATGACTTCCTCGGGTTTCGTTCCGAGGAGCTCCGCAAGCTCTTTCCTCAGCTCTTCGGATGTGAGTTTCCTCTTCAGTTTCCCTCCGACAGCTACGGATATGTCCCCGGTCTCCTCAGATACGATTACCATGACGGCATCTGATTCCTCCGAGAGGCCCAGAGCTGCTCTGTGGCGTGTTCCAAGGGATGGGTCGAGAAAAGGGCTCTGCGACAGAGGGAGTATGCACTTGGCAGCCTCTATAATTTCACCCTGGATGATCACAGCTCCGTCATGTAGGGGGGATTTTGGAGTGAATATGGAGATAAGGAGCTGCTCATTCACCTCGGCTCTGATCCCGACACCGGTCTCTATTATACCAGCTATGCCGGTATCTCTTGTGATAACGATGAGGGCACCGTAACCTTTTTCAGAGAGGGTTGTAGCGCTTCTAACGATTTCTTCAAGCACCCTGCTCTGACCGCCCTTATAGAAGAACCTTATTATGCGGCTTTGACCTATGTGTATGAGTATACGGCGCAACTCCGGCTGAAAAAGTATCACGAAAGCTATAACCCATACGGTCTGCACTCTCTTGACAAGCCATGAGATACCATTCATCCTCAGCCACTGAGCGGCCAGGGATATCACCGCAAGGAGCAGAAGTCCCATCATCATCTGCCCGCCCCTGGTACCTCTTAGGAGAATGAAGAGTCCGTAGAAAACTATCGAAACTACAAATATGTCTAATATATCGAATATCGTTACCGGGATAAAGCCTATCCTGAGGATTGTAGTGTCCATTGTCTATGTCCTTACAATGGCATCGGCCAACTTTGCTACCCTGGCCATCTGCTGGACGTCGTGTACTCTGACTATATCCGCCCCGTTCGCAATGGCTAAGGCCACTGCCGAGGCTGTACCCTCCATCCTTTCCTCGGCCGGAAGGTCCAATATCTTCCCGATAAAAGATTTTCTGGAGGGGCCAACAAGTATAGGATAGCCGATTGACGAGAATTCGCCGAGCCTCTTTAATATCTCGATATTATGTTCGAGGAGCTTTCCGAAACCTATCCCGGGATCTACAATTATCCTGTCCTCATCTATTCCTATCGATCTGGCAAAGCTGACCCTCTCGCCCAGGAAAGAGTATATCTCGCCTACAACATCGCTGTAGGAAGGTGACTTCTGCATATCTTTCGGATTGCCAAGCATATGCATCAACACGACATATGCCTTTCTCTCCAGCAGGAGCTCTCCCATGCCCGGGTCAAACCTGAAAGCGCTTATATCGTTGACAATGTGGGCTCCCTCGTCAAGGCATTGCCTTGCCACTTCAGACTTATACGTATCTATCGAAATTACGGCATCGAACCTTTTCGCTATCCCTCCCACCACGGGCACAACCCTCTCCAACTCCTCCTCGAGAGGTACAGGGTCGGATCCCGGACGGGAGGATTCGCCCCCTACGTCTATTATATCAGCCCCGGAGCTTAGCATATCCTCTGCATGTCTTACGGCGTTATCCAGTGGAAGAAATTTACCGCCATCGGAGAAGGAGTCTGGGGTAACGTTCAGCACCCCCATTATGTAGGTTCGGGAACCGAATTCGAAGTTCCTGTTTCCGATATTAAGCTGCTTTCTATCCGGAATAGAGAGCTGTTTTTCTATCTTATCGGCAATTAGACTGAGGCCGAAAGGCTGTTTTTTTATCTTTTTCGCGACTTTTCTAATCTGCTTCCTGCTACCGAGTATGAGGACGTCCGATCTCTTGATACTACAGTTTATCACGCCCCTGGCCACAGCAGCATCACCTCCGGCCGCAAGCATCTCCTGCTTCAATATATTGGCAGCTGGGGGTGATACACCTTCTATTTTGAAAGTGCCGGGTATGGCCTTTTCAGCCATCCTTCGCACGCCCTCAGGATCGGTCCCGATCCTCTCCATCTCTTCCTTTACGGAGGAGATATTATTGAAACGGATGAATCTGACCAGAGGTTCTTTCTTCATGACCTCTCAGCCTCCGATATCGATGCTTCCTCGACCGACTCAACAACCTCCGGGGCTGCTTCGGATTCCTCAGTCATATCTTTTTTGGCTTCAAGCTCTACCTTTGTGGGAACCCTGGGCTCGAGCTTTTCGCCCCGGAGAATCTGGTCTATCTGACTGCCGTCGAGAACCTCATGTTCGAGGAGCGTCGATGCGAGGGTATGTAGTTTATCAATGTTCTCACTGAGGAGCTTTTTAGCTTCCACCTCGGCATTTCTCATCAGGTCGAGAATTTCCTCATCTATCATTTCAGCAGTCTTATCGCTGTAGGTCTGATGGCGGGCAAGCTCTTTCCCAAGGAATATCTGCTCATCCTTTTCGCCGTAGACCACAGGCCCAAGCTTATCACTCATCCCCCACTCGCAGATCATGCTCCTGGCGATCTCGGTGGCCTTTCGGTAATCGTCCATAGATCCGGTGGTGACCTCATTAAACACAAGCTGTTCGGCACACCTACCGCCGAGCGCGTGGATTAACCTCGTCATCAGGTAACTTTTCGGGTAGGTGTGTCTCTCATCCATGGGAAGGTAGTGTGTGACTCCAAGGGCCCTCCCTCGGGGTATTATCGTGACCTTGTGGACCGGATCACTTCCGGGAGTGAGCCTTGCGACCAGAGTATGCCCTATTTCATGGTATGCCAGAAGCTTCTTTTCCTTGTCTGATATAACTAAGCTTCTCCTCTCAGCTCCCATCATTATTTTGTCCTTGGCGTTCTCGAAATCGTCCATCTTCACTTTATCAAGCTTCTGTCTGGAGGCCAGCAGAGTAGCTTCATTCACAAGGTTAGCGAGGTCGGCACCCGAAAGCCCCGGGGTCCCCCTCGCCAACACCCCCAGGTCGACATCCGGGGCAAGGGGGATATTCCTCGTGTGAACTGCCAATATTCCTTCCCTCCCCTTCACATCAGGGAGGTCTACAACAACCCGTCTGTCGAACCTGCCGGGTCTGAGCAACGCAGGGTCCAATACGTCCGGCCTGTTGGTCGCGGCTATGATTATAACCCCTTCGTTCGATTCGAAACCGTCCATCTCCGAAAGGAGCTGGTTCAGGGTCTGCTCCCGTTCGTCATGACCACCTCCTATACCAGCGCCTCTGTATCTGCCGACGGCATCTATCTCGTCTATGAATATTATACAGGGTGCGCTCGCTTTCCCCTGGAGAAACAGGTCCCTCACCCTCGATGCACCGACTCCCACGAACATCTCAACAAAATCAGAACCGCTTATACTGAAAAATGGGACTCCTGCCTCTCCGGCGACAGCCCTGGCCATATAGGTCTTACCGGTTCCGGGAGGGCCGACTAGAAGTACACCTTTAGGGACTTTTCCTCCGAGCCTCTGGAATTTAGAGGGGTCTTTAAGGAATTCTATTATCTCCTGAAGTTCTTCCTTCGCCTCATCGGCACCGGCAACATCCTTGAATGTCACCTTGGGCCTGTCGCTTGAAACGAGCCTGGCCTTGCTTTTGCCAAAGGAAAATATACCCTTGGGTCCGCCCTGCATCTGTCTGAATATCAATATCCAAAACCCTATCAGGAGAAGCCAGGGAAGCCAACCCAGGATTATACCTGTCCACTTTACGGATTTCTCCTTAAATTTGAAACTCAGGCTGTACCTGAGCCATTCCTCCTTGTCCTCAGCCGAGATCGGCCCGAGGTTTACAATAATCTTGTCGCTAACCTTCTCAGTTGCGGAGACAGTAAATTTCTGCTGCGATTTGAGTTCCCCGTGGAATACCGAGAAATCGGACTCCGGTTCTATCACGGCACTCTTTATCTGACCGCCTTCGAGAAGTTCCCTGTATTCCGGATAGGAGATCGGAACCTCGTTCGGGCGATCTCCTACTCCAAGGGACCTGACTACAAGGAATACCACAAGGAAAAGGAGAATCCACATAGCGAGACCTTTGGAAAACCTCGCTCCGTTAGAGCGCTTTGGTTTCCCTTCAGGGGGCTCCCTGAGGTCTCTGTTTCCATTTTTTTCTCTCTTATCCATGTTTGAAATCACCTCATGAGTTTAGATAGTTTAATGAGCTTAAAGTTCCGAGAATTTCACTTCCAAAACCTTTTCGGTCCCGGGACTTACTCGGCACAAGTCGCTTGTAACCAATCCTACAAGCCATATTACTTTCTCATTGTCCGAAAGGATCGGGGCCTCATCCCTCAATATCCTTGGGATCTTGTCATCTATAAGTATATCCTTTACTTTTTTCCTTCCCTCCATTCCGAAGGGAACTATAAAATCGCCTGGTATCCGGCTCCTCAAAAATATCCTCCCCGAGATAGCCGCGAGATCGAAAAAACGAAGGTATGGAGAGCCGGTATCCAGAAGAGGGAATGCTTCACCTGCGTTCAAAACCCTTGTCTGCACAAGTGCGGAGATCTCAGGTATCTCTACCTTCCCCTCTAAGGGAACCTCAACTTCAAATGGTTCGACCTTACCTTTCTTGAATATGATTGAATTACCGTAAACCTGGACTTTCACCTGCCCGGGAAGTGAAACAAAGCCGCTACCTTCCTCTATCTTATTAAGGGCACGCGCCACATCCTCAAACCTGAGGGCATTCCCGCTGAGCCTTACAAAGGACTGTATGACGATGCTCCTCTGAACCGACACGTGATACTCGAGGACCTCGTCCCTTCTCAAGGTGATCCTCCAGGGTTTTTCAGTTTCCAGTACCCTGTGTAATGCCTCATTGGCTCTCAGAGATATATACTGTTCCTGATTCCTTATTATATCCGCTGCCCTGGCAAGTGTAGAGACTATGTTGGGATTATAGGACTCCAACATAGGAAGAAGCTCCCATCTGACCCTGTTTCTGGTATAGAAGAGATCCCTATTGGAGCTGTCCTCTCTGAACGGGATACCGTATCTATGGAGGTATTTCTCCACTTCATCCCTTGAAGTTGAAAGAAGTGGCCTGACAAAAAAACCATCCCGGACGGGAGGTATCCCCGAAAGCCCCCTTGTGCCGCTTCCTCTCAGAAGCCTGAGCAGAAACGTCTCAGCTTGATCGTTCAGCGTATGCCCGGTCGCCACCCTGTCGGCTTTCACCTGAGCAGCAACCTCTTCCAGAAAATCGTAACGCGCTTTCCTGGCTGCGTCTTCAAGCGAGAGCTTCTGCCTTGAGGCAAGGGCAGGGACATCTCTCTTTCCTATAGTATAATGTAAACCAATCTTTTCGGCAAGCAATCTTACAAAATCCGCATCTTCCCTCGACTCTTCACCGCGGATCATATGGTCAAGGTGAGCTACATGGAGCGATATCCCGAGCTCGCCTTTGAGAAGGTTCAATATATCAAGAAGAGCCACAGAATCAGGTTCTCCCGAGACAGCCACCACAGCTTTTCCACCGCTGCGGAACATCCTGTGCTCAGTTATGTAGGACAGGACCTTCTTTAGAAGCTCATCGGAAATATCCTGTTTCACAGAAGGGCAACCCTTGGAAAACTTTTGGTTTAAACTCTATGCAATTGAAAAATAAGGTAAAAAACTGCCAACTTCAAGGGAAAAATCTCTTGTGTAAATCGCCCTCAATCCTTATTATTCTTAGAAATCCGGACATAAAGGCTGAACTATAAGACGGAGGACTTGATATGGAGGTTCCGGATATATTTCCGGAATTTGGGAAGCCTTTGAAGCTTTCGGTCGCGGACATATCGGGGTTGAGCTGGGATGGCACTGCTGCCGCGATATGGAGAGGGACAATGTCGCGAGGTCGGCCACTCACGGATTCTTTGTCCTCTGCAATTTGAGATCGCCTAACCTGACCGTCCACAGCGGAGTCGCATCTGATATACCTTTAAAACAGGGAAAGCCGGAGTTACGCAGGGCTCTCAAGGACAAAAAGTATGTCTCGTTTATCCTGAGCGATGGTGATGCTATATGGGACCTTATTAATTTCCAGAATTTAAACTGGCTCAAGCCGGACCGCGGGAGCTTCCCTTTCTCCTGGGAAATGCAGCCGCTCATGATCCATCTCGGCCCCGGAATTATGAGGTACTATTACGACACGATGACAGGGAACGATTACTTCGTCGCCGGGCCTTCAGGGGCAGGCTATACCTACCCCTCGCTTTTCAAAGACCGAAGATGGTATCTCAGGTTCTCGAGACACTATACGGACTTTTGTGATATAAGATCGATACTGATAATGAACTAGGACCCGCCAAGGTACTGGCGCGAGGTTGATGACCCCGATTTTGCTGAGCTTCTCAGAAACGAGCTCAGGGATAGTGTGGGCTTTGTACGGGGATATGTAGGGGGATCCGAGGAGAATTCCCTTGGGGATGGCCCTCCTTATATCCATACACAGATCTATTTGGATCCCGATTCAGATGCCTACGAAGACCTGAAATCGCTTGAGTCCGGTCACACCAGAGGTCCCCTTTTCATAGTGGTGCATGTCAGAGAGACCGTTGACCTTGGGTACTTGAAGGGCGTTGTGGAAAGGCTCACCCCCGAGGGATACGAGTTTGTGGACCTGGATGAGTTTATGTCCCTGCTCAAGAGGGCTATAGAAGCGGATTACAGCGAGGATGAGATATTTCCCAAGGAAAGCGCAGTCGAAGAAAACACTGTTAAGTCGGGAAAGGAAACTTGGCCCACTTCTTATGAGCACTTAAATGGCTACAGGAAACTTACCGAGCTTGAGGAGGAGGAAGCGCTTTCAGAACTCAACAGGGACTTCAAGAGGTTTATGCAGGAGCAGGTGACAGATGCTATACTGTACGCTGCTATAAACTCTGCTTTCAGGATTGTCAGGTCCGCCCTGAGCCTAAAGGAAGTCTACGTAAATAGCTTAGAAAAGTCAGTCGAGGATTTCCTGAGTAAATACGGACATATCTCGGACGCCGGCGTTGTCGAAGAGCTTTATCTGGCCTAGCTCAAATGGAATTCACCCGGAGGGATCAACTTTGAGGATTCGAAGCTGCTCCTTGGTCGGCTGATATCGCTGGCTGATAGACTGGATGGTGAGCTGAAGCCGATTCTTTGATTAAATCATGACATTCAGGGAGGCTGCGATATGCGCAAGGTCAAGTTCGGAATCGTTGGTATCGGGGGATGGGGCGAAACTCACGCCCAGATCTATTCTACATATCCTCTCTCCGAGCTGGTCGCTGTATGCGATATCAACAAGGAGAGGGCTGAGGAGGTCGCTAAGCTTCACGGAGTCAGGAAATCCTATACGGATTACAGAGAGCTTGTGTCGGACGATGAGGTCGAAGCAGTCGCTGTAGTAACTCCCGATTTTGCTCACACCGAAATAGCCATGGCGGCGCTCGAAAGCGGTAAACATCTCCTGCTTGAAAAACCTATGGCAAAAAGCGTAGACGAGTGTGAGAAGATAATCTCTGCCGTCGAGAAGGCCGGAGTGAAGTTCATGGTCGATTTTCACAATCGCTGGAATCCCCCCTTCGTGAAGGCTAAGAGGTCCTTGGATAAGGGTGACCTTGGGAAAATCCGCTTGATATACTCCTGACTTAATGATACCATATTTGTGCCGACGGAGATGCTATCGTGGGCCGACCGCTCCTCCTCGCTTTGGTTTGTCGGAAGCCATTCGATAGATACCGTCATGTGGTTCCTCGGTGATAGGGTTAAGAGGGTCTATTCCGTATCGAGGTCGGAGGTTCTGAAGTCTATGGGGATAGATACCCCGGATTTCTACGAAGTTGTTATGGAGCTTGAAGGCGGGGCCGTGGCTGTCGTGGAGAACTGCTGGTTGCTTCCTAATTCCTCGCCAAACATAGTTGATGTGAAGTTCGAGGCCATAGGGGATAAGGGAGTGGTCTACATCGATGTTGCGCGCCATAGGGCTCTCGAGAAATATACGGAATCCGGAGGCTCATATCCTGATGTCCTCGTGATTCCGGAGATCTACGGTAAACCACAGGGTTTTGCGGCCGAGAGCATAAGACATTTTGTGGACTGCGTGGCCTTCGACAGGGAGCCTATGGTAGGGCTGAGAGATGGCCTCGAGGTCACGAGGGTTGTAATTGCTGCCGAAAAGTCGGCTGAAATCGGGGTCCCGGTCGAGGTTAACGAAATAGCTTAGCCATTTTTCAGAGGGGCATAGTTGCGCAAGGCTATCTCAACTTGCGTTAAAGGTGGGTGCAAGAGCGAAGCGCTCAGCCTTTCAACTTTCTGCTGGAAGCACCTCCCTGACAGGGGTAGTTATATTGGTTCCTTGAGGGAGAGGGCTGGTAGAGGGCTCACATTCGAGGGATTTATCCTTACCGGATGCGATCTCAGAGGACTGTCTTTTGAGGGGTTGAATTTCGATATGAGCATCCTCGAAAGCGTTTGCCTGGGGTCAAGTGGTCTCGATAGAGTAAGCCTTGTGGGGGCTGTTCTCAGGGGGGCCGATCTGAGTGGAGCGAAGCTCAGATGGGCGAAGCTTGAAGGAGCCGATTTCAGCGAAGCTGTGCTTTCCGGAGCTGATCTCTCAGGCTCAAATGCCCTCGGCTCATCTTTCCGGAGGGCTTTCATGGAGAGCGCGGTCCTTGAGGATATCGATCTCAGAAGGTCGATATTGAACGGCGCCATTCTGAGGGCAGCAAACATTAGGGGATCGGACCTCAGGGAAACTTTCCTGGAAGGGGCAGACCTCTCCGGAGCCTGCCTTGACGATGCGGACCTCTCCAGCGCTGCCCTGAGCGGGGTTATCCTCAGGGGCGCGAGCTTCCATGGCGCAATCCTGAGGGATACGGATCTCCGGCACGTTGATATAGAAGGCACTGATTTCCGTGGTGCGAAGGTGGATGCGGCAAACTTGATTTTGGAGGGCAGTTCCCCAGAGGATGCATTGTGGGATAGCGATGTCCTTAAAATACTTAAAATCTGACATAGATAGCTCTGTCTGGAAGGGGTGGAAAAATGATCTTCGATCAGGATACTATCGAGAGGATAGTGAAAGAGGTGCTAAGAAGACTTAGAGTTGCGGAGGAGAAAGATAGTCCTGAGCAGGCCAATTTTATCAGCAGTAAGGTCCTGACTGAGTCAGATGTCCTTGAGATATCGAAGTCTGGATTGACGAGCATAATTGTGCCTGAGGGAACCATCATAACCCCCCTGGCCTTTGATTCGATAAGGCATCTGGGTATCACTGTTGAGAGGGGAAGACCTGAGAACCCCGACAGAGCTTCATCCCGTATCACATCGGATGTGGTAGCAATTGGTGCAGATCATGGCGGCTATGATATTAAGGAAGCGATCAGGAAGATGCTCTCCGATGAAGGAAGAGAAGTAAAAGATTTCGGAACTTTCTCACCGGAGTCCGTAGATTATCCGGACTTTGCACTAAAGGTCGCTGAATCGGTTGCCTCTGGGGAGTCGAGCACGGGGATCATGGTCGATGGGGCAGGTTTCTCCTCAGCCATAGTTGCCAATAAGGTTCCGGGCATACTGGCGGCGACGTGCTGGGATGTGCTGACAGCGAAGCTGGCCAGGGAGCATATGGGTGCGAACGTTATGACCTTAGGAGGCAAGGTGATAGGCCCAGCCCTTGCCTTGGAAATGGTAAGGACATGGCTTGGATCGGAGTTCTTAGGTGGGAGACACGAGAGAAGGGTAGAGAAGATAAGAGAGATTGAGAGAAAATATATCAAAGGCTGAAGGTAAAGCGGGCAATCAGTTACTCTCCGGAGCAATCCGAAAGCCCGCTTAGTTTTTCCATATCCCTCAGCTTTTATCCACTGCGAAACCTACCAGACCTTTCTTTCCAAGCTCTCTCAGGTAAGTTACCAGGGATATCTCAGCTTCCTTCCTGTTGAGCTTATACTTTTTCCTCAAGGCGTCTATGATGTCCTTCACGCGGGTTTCACCGTCACACATCACCCAGACCTGAGATCCTACCTCGTCAAGGGAAATCTTTCTGTCCTTGGGGATGTAGAAGAACTTCGACAGGAGCTTTATCTTCCAACCGTACTCTCCCCGGGGGATCCTTATAAGGACCTCGCCGTCCCCGTCCTTCTCCCAGCTAACGGCCTGGTTCCTTATAGGCTTCGACCCAAGCATCTGTTCCCTTGTTATCTTGGGGGCTTTTTCCTTCTTGGAAAACGGTATTTTCAACTTTCATTAACCTCCAGATTCCAGATACCCCGGGGAGTACGTTGGCCTTTGCTGTTCATTGTATCAGATGTCTCCGATCGCCGCATTAAATCTTTCCCGCTCCTCTTCGGTGAGATCAAATACCTTCAGTAGAAGTTTTCTCATTGCATCGGTCAGTTCTATGTCACGCCGCCCCATCACCCTTTCAGCAACCTCCAGCGCTTTATCAAGCCTGTAAGTTGCCAGACTATCAGTGCCTCCCCAGGAAAAAGAAGGGATATATTTCTGTGGGAAACCCGAGCCGAACACGTTACAGCATACGCCTACGACGGTTCCGGTGTTAAACATAGTATTGATGCCGGACTTGGAGTGGTCTGCAATGGTCAGTCCGACGAACATCGTCCCTGAGTCAACTGATTCGCCATCGACGTAGACCCTGACATTGCCGTAGTTGTTTTTCAAGTCACTGTTGTTGGTATCGGCTCCGAGGTTGACCCACATGCCTATATAGGAGTGGCCCAGAAACCCATCGTGCTGTTTGTTGCTGTAGCTGTGGACTATGCTTTCCTCGACCTCGCCTCCAATCTTGGATACCTCGCCGATGGTAGTTCCTTCGTAGATCTTGGCACCGATTTTGATCTGGCTCTTCTTACCTATGTAAGCGGGCCCTTCGATGACGGCGTTCGGGAACACCTTCGCACCCTCGTCGATGAATATCGGTCCCCCTTCGGCATCGAGGACGACTCCGGGTTTTACGGAGGCACCTTTAGCTATGTATACGTTCGCCTTCTCGATAATGTGGACACCGTCATATACTTTCCCCTCTACGGTACCGAGCTTGCCAGAACTTATGCATTCGCCGGTAAGGATGTCGGAATTGTGGTGCACCAGATCCCATATATAAGATATCAGTTCCACATCGGCCCGGGATATATTTCCGGAGAACTGTTCTGGACCGATGGGGGCCGATAGATCGACTCCGGAAGGGGCAGTGACCCTTGCAGCTACAAGAACATTACCTTTTGTGAAGACTTCATTGCCGCCTTCGAGCGGGATCTTCCCGGAGAACTCTTCATCAGCGAGGGCCCTCCCGTTAACAAAAAGAGTTGACCCCTCAGGTGCCACGTTCACCGGAATACCCGGGTCTTCCTGGCTTAACACCTCGGCTAGATATTCCCTGCAATGGAGGTAAAGTTTTGCTCCGGGGTAAGCTGTAGCTATCTTATCCCTCAAACTATTCATCCCACATTTCAGGTCATAAACGGGCCTCGTATAGGCCATCGGAAGAAGCTTGGCATATCCGTTATCCTCAAATATGCAGAGGTTTGCCATATCCAATAATCCTCCTTACTTTACAAGGGTCTTTGCCATCTTCTCGACATGAATATAATAGTCTTTGCTCTTAAGCTCTGATGCTGCATCCTCATCCATGATCGCTATCGCATTCGGATGCATCTGGAGGACAGATGCGGTTATCTGTGAGGTTATCGGACCCTCTATAGCTGCCGCTACAGCTCCAGCCTTGCCGGGCCCGTTCACCAGGAGGAGGCACACTTTCGCTTCCATGATAGTGGCTACACCCATAGTTATGGCAAATTTCGGGACTTCATCTATACTCTTGAAAAATCTCGAATTATCTTCTATCGTCTCCTTGGCAAGGGTCTTGAGTCTTGTCCTTGACCCGAGGGATGACCCCGGCTCGTTGAAGGCTATATGACCATCCCTTCCTATACCTAATACCTGTATGTCTATTCCGCCAGCCTCAACTATCTTTCTTTCATATTCTGCACAGAAAGTGTCCACATCTTTCGCCAGTCCATCGGGGATGTGGATTTTGTCCTTTGGGATATCTATATCCTTGAAAAGCTCCTGATACATGAAGTAATGGTAACTCTGGGGGTGATCCGGAGCCAATCCATAATATTCATCAAGGTTGAAGGTCGTAGCCTGTGAGAAGTTGAGGTCCTCTTCCTCGTGCATCCTTACAAGCTCCTTGTAGAGTCCTATCGGCGTGCTTCCTGTAGCCAGCCCAAGGACTGCGTCAGCCTTTTTCCTGATAACTTCGGCTACAAGCTGTGCGCTCCTTTTGCTCATGGCCTGGTAGTCTTTCTCAATTATAACTCTCATTTTCACTCCTTATGGTCTCCATAGAAAACAACACGACTACTGTTCTTCGGTTCGCTTGCGGAAAGATCGAGATTCCCTGTGCATTATGGACAGCACCTTAATGTCCTAACATACCGGGTAATGATCCCGAATCATGAAGGATACAATATAGACAATGTCCCCTCCCCTCCGTTTGTTAGTCTCAAAT
>CAZTBA010000099.1:0-16062 GCA_964611725.1 uncultured bacterium | reverse complement strand
GATCCATCCATCTGGCCTTTGCCCGGGGAATCCGCTATTCCCAGCAACAAAAAGGGGAGGTGTGTGCGGTTGGCCCGGATTACCTTATCGCGGACCGTATAGATATATTATGATAGAACAAAGCCATCAATTACACAAATTGCCCGCTGATCGATCCACGGTTCAATCTGTTTATCCCTGAACTAAGGAAATCTCCCCGGAATCTGGAAAAACGCGAAATTCCCATGGCCTTGCTACCCGACCGAATTAGCCCTGCACGACCATAGGGATTGCTATTGACACGTGAGTATTTAAAGAGGATTATCACAATGCCCAAACATTTACGCCGGGAAGACTGATCTGCGATTCTACCACACCTTGGTTAATGTATGCTGGCTGAAGATTTAGCTTTGAGCAGGCTTATCCCTGTTCGTATTAGGGATTCTGGCTAATCATTGTGGGCAAATATCAATTTCCCAAAATCGAAGTTGCTCCAAAACAGTGGACACCGGAAAAGGAGCACTGTATATTCAATATGAACTGAGGAGATGTCAACGTGGAACAGAAAAAGAGAAATCGCCTGCAGGGCTCAGAGAAAGGGATGCCGGACATTATTTAGTACATGAATATTCATGACTCTATAGATTCAGTCTCTGTTCTTCCAAATAATAGGAATTTGTTCTACTTTAGTAGTGTACTGTTTACATGAGAAGCACACATAAATATAGGTTTGACATCTATGCGAAGGTTCAGGAGGTATGAATATGACGATTCCAGAGAAAAATAGTTCTCGTCTGGACTGGTTCCTCAAAGCGAAGTTCGGGATGTTTGTCCACTGGGGGCTCTTCGCCATACCGGCCGGAGAGTGGAAGGGAGAGACGTGGCACGGTGTATGGATTCAGCAGACCGCGAACATACCGGGTGAGGAATATGTGAGATTTGCCTCCGAGTTCAATCCGGTGAAATTCAACGCGGATGAATTGGTGTCTTTGGCGGAACGCACCGGAATGAAGTACTTAGTGATTACGGCAAAGAACCACGATGGCTTCTGTATGTTCGATTCCCAATTGACGGATTACAACATCGTTGATGCGACGCCTTGTGGACGGGATCCGATGAAGGAACTGGCTGTGGCCTGCGAAGCACATGACATTAAGCTCTGTTTCTACTATTCGGTGAAAGATTGGCACCATCCCGAGTACCCGACGCTTTACACCCGCAGGACGAGAACTTATCCGGATGGATTTCACGGCTTCCCTAACCCCCACGCCGACTACATGAAGTACCTCGCATACCTCCAGGGACAAGTGCGCGAGTTGCTCACGAATTACGGTCCCATCGGCATTATGTGGTTCGACTGGTGTGGGTGTGCTCTCACCGAAGAGCGTCATCAGGGGAAGGCCTGTGAAATCGTAGAGATGATCCATGAACTCCAGCCTGATTGTCTGATCAACAACCGGTTCTGCGGGATTGGTGCTGACTACGGCACGCCGGAACAGCGAATCCCCGGGGAGGGGCAAGAGACTGCATTCGAAGTATGCATGACACTGAACGACCACTGGGCCTACAACAGACATGATCAGAACTGGAAGGATCCCAAAACAGTTGTCCACAACCTGGCGGACATCGTGAGCAAAGGAGGCAACTATCTGCTGGACGTTGGCCCGACGGCAGAAGGCTTGGTGCCGGATGAGACTATGGAAATCTTAGAGGTGGTAGGCCAATGGATGCGTTCTAACGGCGAATCGATCTACGGGGCAGATCCTGTAGACCCCCATTTGAGATGGGACAAAGAGGTCGATATGGTTACGGCAAAACCGGGACGCTACTACCTGCACGTTTTCGAATGGCCCGATGACGGCAGGGTGTTCCTTTATGACTTCCGGAAACGGTTCAGGAAGGCTTATCTGCTGTCTAACAGGTCAGGCAGTCCGCTGAGGGCCGATGTCTACCGCAGGAGCGTGATGATCCATGTGCCAGATCGAGCCCCGGATCCGATCGATAGCGTCATTGTCGTGGAATTTTGGGAAATATCATAGCTGTGGCTTTACCCGCTGATCAGTTTTTCCTATGGACTGCCTCTCTAACACCGGGAAAGCAGTATCGTATCTTCTATCTGATAGATGGTGTTTGCCGGGAGAACGATTGGGCACAGAGGGATTGGCGGAGTATTGCCACTTCCTGGAGGATGGCGAAACAATCGAATTGGCAGTAACAGGCGGATGCGGAAGAGAACATCAAACCCTTCATGGAGATAATGAGAGAAAGGTAAAACCATTATGATTGAATGGTATACGAAGGACCTGTGGAAGGCATATATCGGATGGTTGAGCCCCCGTTGGGCTTCACCTAGGGATGAATTCGACCCCAAGGAATGGGTTGACAAGCTGGAACGGGGTGGATTCCGTGTGGCTGTGATGCATGCGAAGCATCATGATGGCGTCTGTTTCTTTCGATCGAAGTACCGCAAAGTTCAGCCGGAACGCGATTTCTTCGGCGAATTTGTAACAGAGGCCCATAAACGCGGCATGTATGTGGTAACCTATTATTCGACAGTACCTGATGTGTGGTCATGCCAGGAGAATCCTGAATGGAGCTGTATCGAAATGGATGGAACTCCTGTAGGATGGGGGCCCTCCGAGGTTGGTTTGTTCGGATTATGTTGTATCAATAATCCGGGATATCGCGCTTTTTTGCTGGGTCAGCTTGAGGAAATCGAGCGCAATTACAACACAGATGGCTTCTGGATGGACATCTTCAAATATCCTTCGGAGCGTTGCTTCTGTTATCACTGCCGGAGTAAATATTTTAAAGACAGTGGGGGAAAGAAGCTCGAGGATATGTGGGAAAGGGATGAGGTAAAACTGTGGCATCGTGATCGTTTCCTTGAGCTCCTCAAAGATATTAGAAAAATCGCTACCTACGATGGAGTCGAACGAGTAATTGTATATAACGGTGCCGGCACGGGGCCTAGAACTGGCTATGAGGAACTTGATAAAATATGCAATACATTTTCTAATGAGGCACATTCACTTGCTCATAAGAGTTTTTCCTCCCGACTGCTGGCACCCAGTGGGAGACCATTTGAATTATATAGCCCTGTGTCGGATACGGTTTTGTCCTGGACATTCAGACCTACGGAGCTGCTTATCCTTGAGGCAGCGGCCACGGCTGCCCATGGTGGTTCACTTTTGGCAGGGTTCGATGTCAAACCCAGTGGGCATTTCTCGGAATACCAGATGGATGAACTGGGCAAGGTAGCCAGCTACCTGCGCGAGCGCCAGGAGTTTCTGGTCGATACTACGCCAGTATATGATGTTGGCCTATTGAGGGGAAGCAAGTGGGCGATAACACTCCTTCGAAGTCAAATTCCGTTTGGCATGCTCCTTCCTGAAGCGACAGACCTATCCCCATACCGCCTTGTCATCATTGAAGAAGGCTTTTCCACAAATGAGCTTTTCATGAGGAATTTGGAGGAGTATGTCGCCAATGGTGGTAACATATTGGTGGAGAACAGTGCTGCTGGAATCAAGAAGTATAATGGAAATGGTTTCACACTCTCGAGGCTCCTGGGTGTCGAATGCCGCGGTCCAACAGGCTTCAGCACCAATTATCTCGGAGGACTCGATAGGCGTATCATCCACAATCTGAGCGGGGACCCTGTCCGTGCGGATGGAGAAGCCTGGAAACTGGAATTGACGACGGCAGAAGCACTGGCTTACTATGTCTATCCGATTGCTGAGCACTCCCGGGAACGGTGGCTCTGGACTGGACCAAATCCACCAAGGAAAGAGATATCCAGGGATCCGGCGATAACGCTGAATCGTTTTGGAGATGGAAGGGTCATCTATATGGGATGCTCTTCGGTTAAGGATGAAGCGCCACACAGGCGCGGGCTCTTTCAGCTAATCCGCAATCTGATCTCCCTTATGGTAGATGACCCGCTTTTGAAATCGGAAACTCCGCCCGGAGTTGAGGTCATTGTTAACTGCCAACACGATCGACATATAGTCCACCTGATCAACCACTACCTGGATATGACCTCTCTCTATGACCGACGTGATAATGTGCCGAAGCTGGGAAATGTGTCGGTTTGGATCAACGAAAAGAGGATCGGTTCAGTAAAAAAGATCATCCGGGTTCCCGACAAACAGGAAATCGAGGTGGAACGTGATGGCTGCTGGGTCCATCTGGTAGCTCCGGAGTTGGTTATACAGGAGATCTTCGTCCTTAAGCATTGAACGCCAAACGCTAGTATGGCCTTTACCTCGGTGTATCGAACAACAGCCCCTGCTTGGCGATTTCAATTTCGGAAGATGGCGGTGAGACCTGGAAGTGGACACGCCATATCGAGGATAATCCCGGTGGACGTTTCGGCTATCCTTCAGGAAGCGCGGAAGGTAAACTGAATCGATTTTTGCTATGTCTTTAGGTCTCGGGTAACATATATTTCATCTGCGCGGGTACAGTAACTGTGCCCATATATAACAAACAAAGAAAGAAAGCGTATTTCCGGGTCGATCTCGAAACCGGGAAAGTCATTCACGGCGAAGGTGACGCAGTCGTCATCGGCTGCTTCCAGAAGAGCGTGCGGATCGAGATCATGAAGAACTATCAGCGTGTGGAATCGGTCGCGCAGGCCGACGGCACACGCGTGTTCAAGAACATGCGCCCGGAACCGATGACGGTATGGAGCGCGAACCGCGAGCGATGTTTCCAACACTTTCCTTACAATTCCCTGTGGCGTTCATGCCCGCCGCTCCAGCTCTGGAGGAAGCTCGGGCGCCCCTTCGGAGCGGACCGTGCGAGCATGGCGCCGGCCAATGTCGAGCATGTGGCTGACGATCGCCGAGTGGAAAGCGATCGCGGAAGCCTCGGATGAACCGGATGACAATCGGATTCCAAACCGATGGTCGTGAACCCTAACAACAAGGATTGACGAAGATGCTGCGAACCCCATTTGCCAGTGAACGTATTCAGCGAGTAGACCCAACCACGGGTATCAAGGTCATTCAGCTAACAAGCTACCCATCACCAAGCGTACATTTCCCCTACGACTGGCCGAGTGTGACCCCCGACAATGGACGACTCGTTTTTTATGGGCAACGATATACGGCGCGAGAGGCGCCGTGGGATATCTATCGCGTCGATTCCGATGGGCTTAACCTCTTCCAGCTCACCGAGTGGGATGGCAAATCTTCCAGGCCTTCGGCCGTAATGACGCTCGACGGGACCATGCTCTACGCCGTCTGGCGGGAAGATAATGTCCTGTACTCGGTTGATGTCGAGACGGGCCGCATCGAGGATCTCGTCGATCTCTCTCCACATATTCGGGAGAATCACGTCCTCAGCCGTGTCTATATGGCGAACATGGGGAAACGGCTGTTCGTCAGCATGCCGAACTACGTTGAGGGCGGCGGATACGCCGTCGGGATCGATCTCGCTACCGGAGTGGTGAAGGAATATCCGGACTTCATTCTATACGCGTGCGACCAATCCTCCGGACGGATCCTCGTTCGGAAACTCCAGAAGCTCGGCACGAAAATGAGCGCCGATGGCTCTCGGATCCTCACGAACGTGAGCCCGGAACCCATGATGATGTTCAGTATGAACGAGGATGGCAGCGACGAGAAGTTCGTCGCCATGATTGACATGTTCGGCCATTCTACGACTCTCGGCCGTACATCGCTCATCCAGGGCACGGGTCAGCCGCCGCACCGGTGCATCTGGATCGCCGAGGCGGAGAAGGAGCCCTACAAGCTCGTCGAAGGGCCGTATTTCTGGCACTCGGGCGCATCATTTGACGCCGAGTGGATCGTCTCCGACACGAACTGGCCGAACGAGGGGCTCAAGCTCATCCACGTCCCGACGCGACGCTGGCGCTCGCTCTGCCAGAACCGCGGCTCTCAAGGTCACGTACAGTCCGGACACGCCCATCCGGCACTCAGCCAGGACGGCCGTATCGCGGTATTCACGTCGGACCGCACCGGAATTGTACAGGTCTACGTCGCGCACATCACCGACGAGTTTCGCGAAAGCGTGATAGCTGGCGTACTTGACAGACCCAACGACAAGTGGATGTGAGCAAAATACTCCCTAACAGAAACGTAATAAGGAGGTTACAACAGAATGCTGCGAACACTGCTGGCAAGCGAACGGATACAGCGTATCGATCCGCATACCGGTATCAAAGTTATCCAAATGACGAGCTACCCATCACCAAGCGTGCATTTCTCCTACGACTGGCCGAGTGTGACCCCCGACAATGGACGGCTCGTTTTTTATGGGCAACGGTATACGGCACGGGAGGCGCCGTGGGATATCTATCGCGTCGATTCCGATGGGCTCAACCTCTTTCAGCTCACCGAGCGGGATGGAAAGTCTTCCATGCCTTCGGCCACAATGACGCTCGACGGGACCATGCTCTACGTCGTCTGGCGGGAGGATGGTATCCTCTGTTCGGTTGATGTCGAGACGGGCCGCATCGAGAAGCTCGTCGATCTCTCTCCGCACATTCGGGAGAATCACGCCCTCGGTCGTGTCTATATGGCGAATATGGGGAAACGGCTGTTCATCAGCATGCCGAACTACGTTGAGGGCGGCGGATACGCCGTCGGGATCGATCTCGCTACCGGAGTGGTGAAGGAATATCCGGACTTCATTCTATACGCGTGCGACCAATCCTCCGGACGGATCCTCGTTCGGAAACTCCAGAAGCTCGGCACGAAAATGAGCGCCGATGGCTCTCGGATCCTCACGAACGTGAGCCCGGAACCCATGATGATGTTCAGTATGAACGAGGATGGCAGCGACGAGAAGTTCGTCGCCATGATTGACATGTTCGGCCATTCTACGACTCTCGGCCGTACATCGCTCATCCAGGGCACGGGTCAGCCGCCGCACCGGTGCATCTGGATCGCCGAGGCGGAGAAGGAGCCCTACAAGCTCGTCGAAGGGCCGTATTTCTGGCACTCGGGCGCATCATTTGACGCCGAGTGGATCGTCTCCGACACGAACTGGCCGAACGAGGGGCTCAAGCTCATCCACGTCCCGACGCGACGCTGGCGCTCGCTCTGCCAGAACCGCGGCTCTCAAGGTCACGTACAGTCCGGACACGCCCATCCGGCACTCAGCCAGGACGGCCGTATCGCGGTATTCACGTCGGACCGCACCGGAATTGTACAGGTCTACGTCGCGCACATCACCGACGAGTTTCGCGAGAGCGTGATAGCTGGCGTACTTGACAGACCCAACGACAAATGGATGTGAGCAAGACGCTCCCTGATAGCAATGTAATAAGGAGGTTACAACAGAATGCTGCGAAAACCGCTGGCGAGTGAACGGATACAGCGTATCGATCCGAATACCGGTATCAAAGTCATCCAGATAACGAGCTATCCCACGCCGAGCCTTCCGCTCAGCTACGCATGGCCATACGTCACGCCGGACAACGCTCGACTGATCCTGATGTGCCAGCGAGAGGCGCGTCACGGGGCACCCTGGGACCTATTCCGCTGTGATACCGATGGACTGAACCTCTTCCAGCTTACCGAGCGGGACCAGGAGAAGTATCCACCACTGTTTGATAAGCCCACCGGGAACAAGCCTACCGCGACCCTTTCACTTGACGGTATGACGCTCTATGTTGTCTGGCATGGTGATCCGATTCTGTATACAGTTGACGTGGAAACAGGCGATCTGGAAGAATTCTGTTCGCTGGAGAAGGTCTGTCCCGCAGGAGTGATATACCAGTATCTGTGTCTGGCTGCTTCGAGCAACCGCCTGTTCATCGTGTTTCGCAAGCCCTCTATTAGCGCAGCGCGGATCGATCTGGGAACCGGCGAAGTGACGGAACTTGAACTCGACGGCCTGCTCTGGGCATGCGTGCCGACAATGCCGAGACTTATTATTGTGAGGAAGTCCGATATACCCCAGGAGAAACTCCCCGACTATGTGAGCTTTGTGCAATCATCCGGTACACGTACGCTGTGGTCGGTTGACGAAGACGGCGAAGATCCGCGTTTCATCTGTGTTGACCCGTTCGCGCACGCAACCATGCTCGGTGGCACGGACAGGATACAGGGATGCGGCAAACCACCCGATCGCTGTATATGGATAGCTGAAGAGGGAAAGGAACCCGAGAAGATCGTTCAGGGGCCTTATTTCTGGCATTCCGGTGCATCCTGGGATGGGGAATGGATACTGTCAGATACCAACTGGCCGGACGACGGCCTGCAACTGGTTCATGTTCCCAGTCGACATTTCCGTACGCTCTGTCAGGCCCGCGCCTCGCAGGACCATGTCCGTGCGGGGCATCCGCATCCGGCGCTTAGCCACGATGGGCGCATCGGGGTGTTTACGTCGGACCGGTCGGGGATGGCTCAGGTTTATGTCGCACACATCATTGAAGACTTCCGCGAGAGCGTCAAGGCTGGCGACCTCGATGGAAGCAGCAAATGGATGTAGAAACGTGCATCGAGAGGGATGGGACCCTCATAGAATGGGGGCCCTTACTGGGTGCAAAATCCAATAAGTTGTGTCACGTAAAGAAAGAGAGGTAGGAATGTTCAGGCGTCAAGAAGATATGCGTTCCGAACCTGTCAAGCGCGTTGTTGCGCTTGGCGAAAGCACGACCTGGGGCTATTCCGTATCGTCCAAGGACAAGTGCTGGGTCAATCAAGTCGTGAGCATGATCCAGGATTTCCAGGAAATCGAGATCGAACTGATCAATCAGGGCATCGGAAGTAATGTCATCACCCCAGAGTGCCCCTCCTACGAACACTCAGCAAAGCCTTCGGCACTCGAGCGAGTGGATGGCGATGTGATCGCTTACAATCCGGATCTGGTGTTCATATCTTATGGTCTCAACGATTCGCGAGGCGGAACGCCACCGGAGATCTTCCGACGGGCGTATCAGCAGCTCATCGACCGTATCAGGTCCTCAATCGATCCCGTGATTGTCCTCGTCAACACCTACTACATGCACGAGGTGCTTTACGATGACTGCGAGCATTGGGAGGAAAGCAGCTATGATGTGACGGAGGTCTATAACCTCGTAATCAAGCAGATCGCGGAGGCCAACAATCTCATCCTGGCGGATATCTATTCCGCAGAGGTCGGCGTGGACTGGATCATCGACCAGGACCACTGTCATGCCAACGATCTGGGCCACCGGATTATCGCCAACAGGGTCTTCGAAGCGATTGTCCGCAACTGCAGCTTCGTTGCCTGCCAGATGCCGAAGCAGACCCTGATCTCTGCATTCGCTGAGAAGTACGGTAACGGACCTGACAGGCCATCGGCAGCGGCAAAATCGATGAGGTGATACCGGAATAGGACAGGAAAGGAGCAAGGCATATCATGGCGTCCCACCGACAATCTCTGCGAGAAGAAATTGACCGGCTTCCAGTTGTGGATGCGCATGAACACTTGAATGGACATGTGTCAGGTCGGTCTTTCGGGGTAACTGATTTCATCATCAGTGCTTATCTTAGCTCCATATTTCATTTTGCCGATTCGTCCTTGGCTGAGAGAGTACTCGACACATCGCGTGCAGATCGGGAGAGATGGAGCGATTTCTGTCGAATCTGGCCTCTTGTGAGGGCCTTGGGCTATGGGAATATGGTGTTGCGGATGTTGAGAGCATGGGGAGTTGATGAGAATCTGTCTGCAAAATCATATGATATCGTCCAGAAACAGATTGAAAAACGCTCTCCTGAGACTGGCCGCGAAGCATATAAGAAAGCGGGAATAGAACACACCATCACTCATTATCTGGGTCATCCCTCCTTCGGGGGGATAAAGAATGTCGAAGATTTTTTTGCAGGATCGTTAACCTTTGATCCTGGCTTTCACCCGCTTCTTGGAACTCTCCCGCTGCACGAGTTTTTCACCAGCTCCGATGTGGAAGCTGTCGGTCATCTCGGAGCCACGAGGATCGGCTGTCTTGATGATCTGGTGGAAGCAATAGAGGCTATTATAGCGCGAGCCGTCAGCGCTGGTGTGGTAGGTTTGAAGGATCATGCTGCTTACACGCGAGGCCTGGCTTTCGGTTCACCTGACAAGTTGGAGGCTGAAAGGGAACTAAAGCACTTGCTGATCGGAGAGAAATTCGAGCAGGGGGCACGGCTGCTTTCAAACTTTCTTTTTCAGAAGATCATTGATCAATCTGTCGAGCATGGCATTCCAATGGTAATTCATACAGGTTATCTCGTAGGAAGTGCCGATCCCAAAGCCAACCTTCGACATTTTGCCCCAATTATCGAAGCTAATCCTGAAGCTCGATTTGATCTCTATCACCTTAATTATCCATGGTTTGATGACCTGTTCTCCGTGCTGAAACGCTTTCCGAATACATGGGCTAACTGCTGTTGGACTCACGTTATAGATCCAGCCGGAACGGTACAGTTTCTGCAACGAGCATTATGTACGGTGCCGAGCAATCATATATTTGGATTTGGCGGAGACTTCAGCTTCGGCCCGGAACCTGTGCTGGCCCATCTTGAGATAGCCAAAGACAATATCTGTATGGCGCTGACCAGCGCAATAAACAATGGTTGGTGCTCGAAATCAACTGCTACGGAAGTTGCCCGTCTCTGGCTCTATGAAAACCCGAAGACATTTTACGGTGTTTAGAATGACGGGCGGGTTTGCGCCAATCTGCTCAATTATTCTGAATCTGTTAGTCTCAAGTAGAGTAAACTCCGAACTATCGGAGTCCACGCCTTGGCCCTAAGGAGAAACAGATGCCGAAAGGTCCGAAGAACCGGGCAAACGGGAAAGGCAGAACAGCTCTCATTTACATCAACCCCCACGCACCACGTGTCAACGCCCCCCGGTACCCCGGACACTATTACGAGACATTAGTGCCGGCCACTCTGGATTTGGCTGAACGTGCCAGACTGGCGGTCAATGCATTGACGGCACCGACCGATCCTGATTACGATTATGAGCTTTACTGGATTGTTGACCTGCTGGCCTCAGAGCCTGCGATGTATCATACCGTGGATGATCACGTTCAGGACAAGTTTTTTCTCGCTCTGCCGCAGTGCCGCACTGCCTGTGGGAGCAAGCAGAACCTGGATATCGAACACAGCCTGATGCAGACATATCTGCGAAAACAAGGCCTCGACGGTTTGATATACATTCCGATTAAGGGTCGGCTCTGGGCCATCCCGCCGAACCCCAATGCTTTTGCGGGACTTGATGAACTCCCAGCGGACGAAAATCACTGGTCTTCCGTTGTCATGGTTGGCCGTGTGCTGGGTGCTTTCGCTGTATACGCCTTCAAGGATCCGTCTGGCCCGTGGCACGAAGCGGCCCGACGTCTTGCCGATGCCCTGAAGAAGATCTGCGTGGTAGAAGGTGACATTGCCTACCTGTGCCGGAACTGGTGGGAGCCAAAAATGAAGTACCTCAAGCCCGCAAACAAACCGATCGGTTTCCGCGCTGCCATTGCCGGGTGGATCGCACAGGGACTGGCGGAGTATTACCACCTGCTGGGGGATGGCGAGGCAATCGAGTTGGCGGCAAAACTGATGCGATATGTCATGCGAGACTCCGGATATTTCGACGATAAAGGCCGGTTCACTGAGGAATTCCCCGATAGCGAGATAATTCACTTCCATGCGCACAGTTGCCAGATTCTGGCGACGCTTCAGGTGGTCCAGGAGACCGGCGACAGGAAGCTACTGAAGCTTGCCTCGAAGGCGTACGCCTATGCTGTCAGACAGGGCGAAACATCGATCGGTTTCTTCCCCGAGATGCTCAACTTTAAAGGCGGAGCATACGGTGAAGGGCCGAATTCCTCCGAGATTTGCAGTGTGGCTGACATGATCATGTCGGGCTTGAAGCTCTCGCTGTCAGGCGTCGACAGGTGGGATGATGTGGACCGATGGGTGAGAAACCAGTTCGCCGAATGCCAACTCACCGGCACGCATTGGCTGACCGACGGTCACATGGAGAAGATAGATCGGAGAAGAATTCCCCTGGCCGGCGCGGGCTGCGATGCCCCAAACTACGGCAGCAAGGACAAAGTGATTGAGCGGGTAGTCGGGGGGTTCAGCGGTTGGCCATCGGCAAATGACTTTGTCCAGGGTCGCGGCTGGTCGATAATGCATTGTTGCACGGGTAACGCGACCAGAGCACTCTATCATGTCTGGCAGAACATCCTGACTCACAAAGACGGCGCTCTCACGGTAAATCTGCTCATGAATCGGGCGTCCCAATGGGCCGATGTGGACAGCCATATTCCTTATCAAGGACGTGTGGATGTGAGGATCAAGCAGGCTCAGGAACTGGAGATCCGCCTGCCCGAGTGGGTAGAATCCAGGCAAGCCAGATGTACGGTTAACGGCAGGACGCGCAAATTAGGGTTTTCGGACAGGTATGCTAAGGTTGGAAAGGTCTGCAAAGACGACGAAGTTATCCTGAAGTTTCCTATCCATGAGATCACAGAGCGGGTAATCATAGAAAAAAGCGTATACACGATCACTAAGCGTGGCAATGAAGTTGTCCACATCGATCCGCCCGGTGTGCGCTGCCCTCTCTATCAACGTGCGCATTACCGTTCCGGTCAAACGTTGTGGAGAAAGGTCACTCGCTTTGTGCCGGATCAGGAAATTTCGTGGAGCTAGCGATTGAGGACTCTTTGCTATTTTGGGGCCGTCCTCGCGCAGGTCAACTCATCAGTCCGAAGGAGAGGGTCTATATGTTATGTCCGAGTTCAGCCGAACAAGATGAGTATCAGAATTCACGTCCTTCCCCAGGCAGACACACTGTCGATGGAAACACCCCATAAGGATTAACAAGGAGGTGAAAGCTATCTCCTTTCATACCTTATACTTTCGCTTTTTTAATCCTATTTTTGGCTTCCGTGAACATTCAAAAAATAAGAAGAAAAAGAGGTACTATCAAGAAACAAATCCAAACAGCCCGTTGTGATTTTTCCGACTAGAAACTTGACAAATTCTTTCAATTTCTTATATTAATTTTGCACATTCATTATAGAAATACATTTATGAGGGAGGTAGATGAATCTTTTCTTGATTATTGGTCTTATTATTGGAGGGACAATATGAACAAGCCATTTTTATTTAATTACCTGGTACCTTGCTCGACTCGAGAACCCAAAGCAGATGATACAAGTTTTTGGTATGATCGAAAGACAGGTTTACTAATGATTAATGATGAAGAAAAAGATATTCCTGCTATTCTTAGCCGTGAGGGAAGGCGTCCAGTAACCAAAAAGGCCGATATAGAAAAAGGAGATGATCAGAAGGACTCGCCTCGTCCAAGACCTAAACGTGAACCTGCTCCCACTAAGCGTAAGCAAAAGCAAGATTAACATTGATGGAAAGACTCGCTAATATGTCGAAGCGTATCCTCATCATAAGTAACAAGTTCGATCTCAGTTGTGACCTAGTGATACTCGAATGTAGGAAACGTGGAGTTCCCTATACGAGGTTGAACCTCGAAGATGCTCCCAATCTATTTTTCTCCATGGAAATTCCGGGTAAAACCCAAATTATGGTAAATGATGAGGATCTATCCTTCACACGTGACATACGAGCGGTTTGGTACAGGCGTCCAGGAGAGGTCTTAGATTCGGTAAAAACTCCACCTGAGATATTCACGTACGTAAATGATCAATGGATTTACTTCATCCGAGGATTGACCTCTATTGATAGTATCACTTGGGTGAATGATCCTGCAAAGAATTCAGTTGCTGAGTCGAAGATATGGCAACTTCGCATGGCGAGAAGAATAGGCCTGAAAATTCCAAAAACCCTTATCACAAATAGTGTCACGAAGGCCAAAGAGTTTAGTGAAATCTGTAATCGGAAAATTGTTGCGAAAGCTCTCTATAGCCCTCTAATACAAACGGCTAACAGAGAATATTTCATATTTACTAACGAAGTAGAGCAGGTGGAACAGAATGAATTATCGGGTTTAAACCAAGCTCCTGTTATCTTCCAAGAACAAATAGTGAAAAAGCAAGATATCCGAGTTACAGTAGTAGGTGAGAAAACATTTGCGGCAAGGATTGTTTATGATAGTCAGGATGTAGACTGGAGACGTGTAAAAGATAACATTAGCTGTGAGCCGATAGAAATCCCAGGACATATTGAGGGCCAATGTGTAGGCTTGGTAAGACTATTCGGATTACATTTTGGAGCCATAGATCTTGTGTTTCAGAATGGTACATACTACTTCTTAGAACTCAATCCAAATGGTGAATGGGGCTGGCTAGATGATATCCTACCGATCTCTTCTTCCCTCGTTGATCTCTTGGCTGATTTCTGAATTTTGGCCCTTAAAGGGGATGGGCACAGCCAACGCACATATAGAACGACGCAGGAGAATTCGGTTTCGACACTATGACGCTTCAATTAAGGCTTGGGAGAGGAGGCTGAATTCTGTTGATCCTGAAGTAGCTCTTAAAGAGGCTAACTGGATATTCGAACAAGCAAAGGATCACTGGAGTTCTGTTGAGAAAAAAGCATCCACCATACCGGGTGCCTACGTTGTTCTTACAGGTCTTTCCGCCGTCATTCTATTATTCTTGCCGAAACCAAACATATCTGATATCCCTCAATGGTTTAACATACTTATTGCCGTTCTTTTTCTGTTTGGAATCGCGTCGCTGATAATGGCTATAACTTTGGAGTGTAAAGCGGTGCGTATCTCCGTCACAACTCCTGTAACACCTTTAACGGTGAAAATGGCAACTCGTCCAAGACAGAAGATAAAAGACGATAGTGATAGCAAGGTCAGAATAGCCACAGAAGTCATGACTCTTGCTTCTTTTTGGTATCTAGAGGGAAACCGCAAAACAAACTATGTATCGGTCGCTCAAGTGTTTTTTAGAAATGCTCTGTATATTATTACTACAATCATAATAGTGAATGTGGTTGCCTTGCCTATATTCTCAAAGTCTGAATCACACCAAAAATCTGAAGGACCAGCTATCCAAAATACATCAACTTGCGATACTACGCTCGCTACCGAAGGTAGCGTTGATTTTGCAGAAGATTTGAGAAATTTGATAGAGACTTGCACCGACAGTATATGTCCGAATAACTTGGATGTTCATGAAGAAACTCAGGAAGGAAACGAACATTTCATACCAATAACAAAGTGAAGAGTTGATAAATAATTCAATTTACTCGCCTGTATCATTCTTCCTGGAAGAACTCCGCATATTAGGGCAGCAATCGCTTGCCATCCTCAAACGAACAAGGTATGGTAGATCTATAAAAGATCTACTGCTTGCTGTTACCCTAGCTCAGGGTGCCGCTCTCCATTATTCGCTTCAGAATGGTTATGCTTCTCCGTATCTCGATCCAACGAAGACTGGTGTAAAAGACATTACTGGACACTGAAACACCTAATCCTGTTTTACTATGGCCAATTCCAGTTGGAAGTGGGTATTGAGGAAAGCAAGACCTTGGGATTGGGCAACTATCGCGGACGGCGTAAGATTGGAATAAAAAGGTGGCCTATGATACTCGGTGTGGTTCATAGTCTATTCCAAATCATAGCCTTGAGAGGTCTGAAAGCTGACCTCTCAACTCAGGGATGGCCCTAGTATCATAAAGAAACTACTGTCGGAGCTATCCAGCGTTGGCTCATCCAACGAGTCTTACACCAATCTGCCTTCGGAGAAAAGGTCGAGAAAATGGCTAAGGCTGCTTGAGATTTGAACTATACTTAATGACAATCAGATTCTGACATTTTAGCGTGGGGATAAATCCCCCTGCTACAGTGTAGGAAGCCCAGGCAAGCTGGGTTGCGAAAGGTGAGTCTGCCCTAGCGGACTTCATATCCGTGGCGCGGGAATTATGAACATTAAGAAATAAATTAGGCAATCTCTTAACCTTCCCTTGCATGCAGAGGGAGGCTAAGTAGGAGGTAGAAAGAGAACTGAATCGCCTTTCATAGTCAGGGCAGGGCATGCCCTGCCCCTACAGAAGTTTCGCAGGACACTATTAATCAATGACCAAAGTGTTACCCAGATATTTTCTTAATCTTCATAAAATATATGGCAGGATACCGCCGCTCGTGAGCGGCGGAGGAATGCCA
>CAZTBA010000098.1:0-16148 GCA_964611725.1 uncultured bacterium | reverse complement strand
ATAGGATGTATTTCGGATGACATAATCGATCGTATGAGGAGATGGATGCTTTTTTCCTGGTCCTTCCTGACACTCGGTAACATACTCGGAGCACAGTGGGCTTACGTGGAGCTTGGTTGGGGTGGGTACTGGGCCTGGGACCCGGTTGAGAATGCTTCGTTCATGCCATGGCTCACGGCTACAGCCTCAATCCATTCAATACATGTGTGGAGGAGGATGGGGGCTATGGGAAGGTCGAGCCTGATATTTCTTGTCCTCTCATTTCTCCTTACGATTTTCGGGACCTTCATAACCAGAAGCGGTGTTATATCTTCTGTCCATGCTTACGGAAGCTCTCCGATAGGTATTGCTTTCCTCCTGTTCCTCGGTGCCATATCGGCCTTTTCGGTCTCAGTTTTGGCTTTAAGATTCAGGGAGATCAATGATCGCAGGATAGAAGGTGGGATAACCATCACTGTATTCACCCTCATGAATCTTACTATCACCCTTATGGTGGCTGCTATATTGATAGGGACACTTTTCCCGCTTGCGTCCGAGTTGGTTTCGGGTGAGAAGTTGGAACTCGGAAGAAATTTCTTCGACAGGGCAAGTATACCTATGGGGCTTGTAATCCTTTTGCTTATCGGGTTCTCTCCGATTATCTTGCGGCGGAACGAGAGGGGATCTTCGTTTATTAAATCCCTGCTGCCATCGGCCATACTGGCTGTGGTAGGAGCCCTTGTGCTTATTGCTATAGGTATCAGATATGTATTCCCGGTCATATCCTTTTCCCTGTGTATATTTGCGGGATCATCGGCCATATACTGGATCTTCAGGGATGGGATATCCGTGGGCTTTACTTTGCCTCTGAAATCCATTCTCCGGAGGTACGGTCCCCAGGTCATACATCTCGGAGCCATACTCGTCTACGTGGGCCTGACGGGGTCTGCTTTCAATGTCGGGTCAAGGGGTGTTTTGAAGGAAGGGGACTCACTGGACCTGAGCAATTATAGCTTCGTGTACGAAGGTCTGAAGACCCAAAGCAGCCTTCATAAGGATATAGTTCTCGCGGAGATTTCAGCCTACAGGGATGGCAGGTTTCTCGGAAAGTTCAGACCTGCTCTGGAGTTCCATGGCATTCAAAGGGATATGACCGTATCGGAAATTTCGGTAAAATGGTCTCTTGTTGAGGATATATATTTCATACTCGAAGGTTACGACCCGCACTCCGAACGGGTTGCCCTAAGGGTGCTTATCAATCCACTTGTGGGTTGGATCTGGGTGGGTGGGGGGATCATGATACTCGGAGGGATATTGCTTTTAATCCTGGGCCGTGAAAATACCCGGTAACGGTGATCTTCGTGTCCTCAGCTTTACCCCTTTGTGCTTCATATCCTGGTGGCGGCTTCATCATGGGAGTTGAAAGGTAAATCGGTCAAAAGCAAAACAGCCTCCAAAGCCGGATGGTTCTCGCCTTCCTTCTCATCCTTTTCCAAATGGAGCTTGTCTACCTGACATCATATTTGATGAATGCAATGAGCAGCCAGAGGAAGGCGAGCAGCGTTTCTATGGCCAAAATAGCCGATCCCACCAGTGAATGCCTCAATCTTAGATCTGACGGTACCGGATGCTCCGTAAACACCGGTATCTCCGATCGGTCAAGCTTCCGATTCGAGATATAGCGGTCGTTGATGGGTGAAAAGATGTGAGAACTCTCAGGATCCTTGGCATCTTCTTCTATGATGAAATCTTTCACTATCGGACGGAAGTCCTCTATCTGCTCACAAAAACACCTGTTCCTCAGAAACCCGGTTCCCAGGATTGCCCTTCCCGTAGAACGAAGGAGAAAAGCGGGTGATATCGAAGAGAGAATCCCTATGAGCTGACGCTGATTGAATTGTTTCCTGAGATAATCGTCGTGCAGCTTCTTCACTTCCGAAAATATCCTCTCATCTATCTCCAGTGCCCGCCTCTCCATAGCGAAATCATCCTTCTGTGCCTCCTCCCTGTTCCCCCAGCGCCAACCGGCATTGTGCTCCTCATACTGCTTCCAGATGTTCTGCCAGTCTATGAGAATTCTGGTCTTGGATTCCACCTCGGCCGGAGCCGGGATTGGGTAGAGGCGCTGTCCCGCCATCCTTGCCAATCCCGGCACGGCAAAGGTCACAGCAATCCATATGAGGAGACAGATTACGAGGCTTGTCACCGCACGCCCCACGGATGCTGAGACAGCCATGCCTATCAGGAGAAAGAGGCTGAGATATACCGTGGATAGAGCCAGGAAAAGCATGAGCCCCGCCCAGTCACTGCCTGAAAGCGGGACCCTGTTGGAGCCGATGATAATGGTCAGGCTCAGCACACACCCGATCAGGAACGACCCTACCAGCACCGTCCAATTGGCTAAAAATTTGGCTATCACTACTTTCGGTCTGGAGATATTGTTCGAAAGGACAAGCCTTAACGTTCCGTCTTCTTTCTCACCACAGATCGAGTCATAGACCAGTATTAACGCCATGAGTGAAAGGATCACTTTGACTATGAACTCCCAGTCCAGTGGATCTGCAAATGGTAGCATGTAGTTTCTTCTGAGGGTGGATGAATGGGGATGGAAAGACTGGTGGGGGTGTGCGACTCTGACTCCTACGAGGTTGGGGATATTTCGCTGACCGCCTTCCGAGACAAACATCAGAGTGAGGGGCCTTTTGATAGCAAGTATCCCGTCTGCGACCCACCAGATCGAAGTAGTCTCGCCACCCATCCTATCTTCATGATGTCTTATAATGTAATCATGATCGTTTACATCCACCTGGTATCGATTGATATATACAAGGCCGTTCATTAGCATCAGCACAAGGATGACCACGAGTGACATCGTAAAGCGGATGCTCTTCAACTGATCCATAATCTCCCGTAGAAACAGGATCCTCAATTTCACACTCCTATCTCACATCGTAGCGCATAAAGATCGCCAGTGTCAGATTGAACAGCACGCTGTTCAGCAATATCAGCACAGCGACAGGTATAAACGTCGCCCTGAGGGATCCACCCAGATCCAGTTCTCGATAAAGGAAGGGCTGTATCTGATTCAACTCTATCCCTTTGGGCTCCCCCTTCCTCTCCATCCAGACTTTGATCAGCTCAAGGATCTTCTCTTCCGAAAAGCATTCATTTTCGAACTTCAGAATCTCTCCATGGTAGATACGTGCCCGCTCGAGGAAGCGCTCGTAGTCTTCTACCGAGGTATGGCACAGGGCTTGAGAGACTTTCTCCACCAGGAAGACAGGTGAGATCCCGGAAAGGATTTCAGCTACTTTCTTCTGTCGCTGAAGCTTAAGAATATACTCCTTCTCTATCTCATACCTCTTCTCCGAGTGAGTCTTGGTCCACATACAGTTGATGTAAACTATTATCTCGGCCCGCTTTTCCATGCTGGGCTGAGGGTTCGACTCCCAGAGCTTCCTCGTCTCGGCCCGGAGTTCGTCACCCATCTTCTCTATAGTCTCATAAGTTGAGTCACGCGGAGGCACATAGATAAACCGATCAGCCAGGAATATCCCTCCATTAGGGACGATCTGCACAAATAGGAGCCATGCCATGAGGGAAAAGGCAAGCGAGGTGGATGAACGGTGTGCCAGTGATGAAAAGAGGAGCCCGAAAAGTAGTACAACTGACAGAAAAACCATATATACTGCAAAAAGGATTATTAATCGCAGATAGTCGAAAAAGGTAAGAGGAATCGGGAAGAAAAGTGAGATGATGAGAAGGCAAAGGCCAAGGCAGAGCATGACAGGAAATGCCAGAGTTATCGAAGCTCCGATGTATTTGCCGAGGAAAAGCTGTCCCCGGCCTACAGGATTTGAGAGCTGCAGCTTCAAAAGCCCCCTTTCCTTCTCACCGGAAATAACATTAAAAGAGATAAGGAGAGCCAGGAGCGACATAACTACGCTTACGGCTTTGGTAACATCGAACTCGATCAGGTCACTCAAGTATTCATTTTCGCGCTTTCCGGTCCAACGGTGCACAGGAACTTCTTCGGGGGTTATATCTGCCGCATACTGCTGAATTGCGCTTCCTCCCCTGGTAATCACCGAGAGAACACTCGGTCTCCGTAACGCTGTCAGATTTATTCTCTGAAGTCCTCCGAGGTCTACCTTGGTCTGAAGTTTCTCCTCATTCTGTCTGGCTAAAGATGAATAGCTCTCAAGCTCCAGCTCATATCGCTCAATGCCGGTCAATGTGGAGAAAACAACCAATATGATGCAGGCGATAGACCCCGCTGCAAAGCGGAAGCTCACAACGTTGTCGAAAAACTCGCGTTTTGCAATTGTCCAGACCACAGGATCCCTTCCTTAGTTCTTCTCACAGTGCTAAGTATATCCTTCGAGAAACCCTGTTTCCAAATATAGTATTAAGACCGCAATTACCATGCCACAAAAGTTGAGAACCCTCCCGGGAATAGAAGATATGTTTGATTATCAATAACTTAGATATATTTCTTGGAGGATGTAATCTCAATGCAGGGAGAAGGCCATAGAGGTAAATTGCGTAGAGACTACTCACTCCTGATCATTGCAATGATGTAAGGGATTGTCGGGTAAGTATTTGGACATTGGGTAATCATTATCCACCATATCAGGCTGTCAAGCCTGAAAAGCGATAATCATGTTTACCTTTCGTGAGCAATTGCATTTACCTACCTGATCATCCTCTTGAGCATCGTCTCCACTGACACCTATGCCATACGAAATCGTCAGGGTTGTTATTAACTCCTGGGCTTTCCCAAATTGACCTTCTCTCACCATGAATCTCGCTGGTTCCATCAAGGGGCGAATCAAATTAGAATGTTCTCCATGTAAATAGTATTTAATAACTTCAGCTTCAAGTGTTGACCTAACGAAAACAATATCGCCTTGATTCAATGTCCTCATCAATTCCTTGAATTCCATTTTGTGTCTCTATAACTTGGACAACAAGAAATCCATTTTCTTCTCCAACAATTCGGAATTGTCTAAATTGAGTTCTTCCTCTACAGAATGGGCCTCTGCAAAAAAGCAAGAAACTACCTTCCCAATTGCACTATTAATCGCCCCTTTTCGCATTTCAGCGACGAGAGTGCCCTCTATCTCTTTTAGAAAATCGCTATCCATTTTGTCTACATCTCTATTTCTTTTTGTCACAAGTCTTTTTCTCAGCCCGTGTAGTTTAATGGTTTGATTCCTGATTTCCTCGATGTCAGACAAAGCCTGCCAGTAGCGCTTTCTCTTTGATGCGACGAACGCATGATTGATGTAATGCCAGATAGCAGCTATCCTCTCCTCATAATACTGTCTGAGATTATTCCTTGCCCGATTTCTCGCCCAGGTAGCAGACATTTTGCTGTCCATACTATCTGTGCGGTCAAAAACTACTTTCCAATTGGGTTTTGTAGCCTCCAAATCCTCATGTCTTAGGAAGCACATGTTGATCTCCAGGCAGTTATTTAGAAAGAAGTTATCGAGTAGAATATCCGGTCCTCTCTCGGATTTACAATACCAGAAGACTGGCAATAGTGATTTCACTTTTTCTTTCCAATCACTGGAGAGACCCGGGATATCTATTTTATTGCTTGCGACCATACAGATATCAATATCTGAATACTGATCGGCAAAGCCATATGAACCGGAGCCGACAAGAATGCAACCATCTATTCTTTCATCCGCCTTAGCCTGATCGATTATGAGATCAAGAATGCCCTTTCTCTCCTCAGCCGAGTACACTTCACACATAAAATCCCTCCCCTGAATCCGAACGTCAAAACGAGTCCTGCCTTTCGTACATGCGCTTGGCATTCCCCATTGCGACATCTGGGGGCTTCGAAGTAAGCGGAACCACTGGCATTTCTCCAAGGCTTCCGCAGCAGGATTGCTCCTAATGATGTTTGGATAGCTTCCCCAGGTAAGATTTAGGAGGAGTCTTATCTCAGAACAAGGATCACGGGGCCTTCAGCTCGCTCACCGAATCAACACTGTTTTCCTAACCTCGATAAATTCGGAGTCTCCTACTTCCATCCTCACGAAATATACACCGCTTGCCATATTCTGGGCATCCCACACCACCGAATGATAACCAGCTTCTACAAGGTCATCTACCAGTACCTCCACCTTTTGTCCAAGTTCATTGTACACCTCAAGCACTACAGAGGAAATCGCGGGAAGCTCGTAGCGGATCTCTGTAGTGGGATTGAAGGGATTGGGGAAGTTCTGAGGCAGAGCGAACTTCGTGGGAAGTGCCCTGGACTTCCCTGTCTGCGGAGTGACTGAGATCGGCCCATGCACAGTGGTTGTGCCATCGAAAGAAACATCCTCCAGCTTATACCAATAGCTTACTCCATTCGTTAGACGGATGTCGATAAAGATGTAATTGCGCCTGCCTGTAGCTGTGCCTGCACCTTCGATCAACTTCGAAGTTAACCGCGTGTATACACCTTCTTTTTCCAATGATCGATAGACATAAAAGCCCAAGTTGCTTGTCTCGCTCTCGGTGACCCAGCGCAAGCTGACTTCACCATCTCCGGCCTGGATGGTGAAAGAGGAGAGTGTCACGGGCAGGGATATGTCTGACATGGATGTCGCCGTCCCATACCCGTCGTAGACGCCCCCTACATACCTGGCCAAACTAATGGGCAAGCTGCCATCCAGCCTGTAATACTCAGAAGCAGCGGAAAGCGCATATCCATCGTAGAATCCCCCTCCGTATTTGCTGAGATCCAGAGCAAAGGCTCCCTGACAAACCATTATCACACCCAAAAAAATGCTCAATATAGCCAACCTGTTCTTCATCTGATCCTCCCCCTTACGCTGCTGAGCAGATCATCGAAAACCCTCTATCCTCGAAATTTTACGGCAGCGACCGTATCGCACGGAATCCAAGGCTCGGGTCCCGCATGTCGTACGTGTCCGCAGCGCCAACGCGGTCCGACACCAACATGAAGGAATAAGTGTGATTCCAACTGCCGCCACGAAAGCCGGCACCCAGGGCGCCCGTCACCTCACCCCCGCTATATCCCGGCCACGTCGCATTGGTCGCATAACCATCTGCGCTCAACGAACCATCCCCATGGCTGCCATCGAACAACCCCGCGCTGGTTGTAACACCATTTTTGTCCTGGTCTGCTATCGTTACACACCGCTCGAATAGGTTCCCGGAAAGCTCCATAATTCCCCAGTAACTGGCTCCGGATTCATGTCTAAGTGTACCTGGTTGCGCAAAGATCCCACAGCGCAACGGCCCCTGTCCCCCGTCTCCGCCGGAGAAGCTTCCTGAAGAGAGATCGCAACAGCAGTTTGCCCCGGCATCCGTAACCGTCTCCGTACCGTCCTCGGTGCCACTTAAGCTCGTCGCTTTCGTAAACGAATAGAGTCCGTATCCCCAGGCATACTCGTATAGACCGGGATACGCCGCTACATTCCCCCGGCACGCCTTCTCGAACTCAAGCTCCGTCATCGGTCTGAGTCCTGCCCAGTCCGCATAAGCACATCCATCCGCCCACGATAGCCAGTTGCAAGCACGCTCCGGTCGGGTGCACGTCGCATCGCCCGATGACCACGACACCGTATTTCGGAAGTAGACTTCATCAGTGGTCTTGCCGGAACTATCGGTTAAGTCTCGATTGGCCTTCTGCGCGGGTGTGAGCGTGTTGAAGAAGTCCACCCACTGTCCCTCACTGATCTCATACTTCATACAATAGAAGTCGTTATACCCTTTGGGATAGGTGGCGCCGAGCGCATCAGAACCATAAGATGTGCCATTATCGTTTCCTATGCCGCCTCCACCTGCCCCCCATAGCGAGTCCTTCGTCCATCGGATGGCTCCTTCGGGAAGAGCGGCTTCACTGGTAATCTGTGTGGTCGTTCCCCCATCATCGATAAACTCATTGCTCAGATACTCAAGGGGGCTGGGATTCAGAGAGAGCGTGTCCTCGGTGACGAACACCATCTCAATGGCAAACACCTTCACCGTTACTATCGCATCATCTGAAAGCCCATTGTCCCCATATTCCCACCGGAGCCCTACATTTGAAAGGTTGACATCTCCCGCACCGATCGAGCTGCGGTAGACGAACACCCCCATTCCATAGCCCCCGGTGGCCCCTACCAAGCACAGGTATCCCGAGGGGATATAGTGGTTCGGCGCCGTAGTGTTCAGATAAGCGTGTTTCCATTCGCTGCCGCTCCTCTCCTTATACTTCACAAACACCCATGCCGCGTCCCAGTTCTCTTCGTCCCGCCAGGAGTTCTCCCAGGAGAGATCAAACTGGACAAAGGCATAGTCATCCGTGGCATTCTGGCCCGTAAGAACAGGGGTTCCCACGTAGATATTGTTGGCGAAGCAGGATAACGCCATAGCCAGGTCTATGAAAACAACGAAAACAGGAAAGCAAAAACACTTTCTCATCATTTTCCCCCTCAGATATTAAGTCTTGGACTCATATATGTTCAGGGATGAAGGTAGTGGTCATGCTCTCAAAAATCCGGATTTCAAGAAATACCGCATCACCTCTGAAATGATCCATAGGCATCACTCCCTTCCAGACAGAATTCTTTCCGGAAAGTGGACGAAAAACGTGATTTTGCGTTACTGAGATTTTCTCTATCGTAATGTAGCTGTAAAGGGTCGGCTTCGAGATCCCCACGATCTGACAGATTTTCTTACCTACAAAATAAGAAAATACATGGCTATGGCAAGTAAATTCGGAGGGTAAAGAAAACGGTCGTTTTTTTAACTATGGAGGATCAATGCCAGGACAATTTCTCACGACCGCAGAGTGGGAGAAATTAAACTGTTTCCCCAAAAGAGATTCCTTACGGGAGCCTGCTTGCCCCCACATTTTTATGCTCTCGTGGATTAAAAGTACTTGCATATTCCCTCCCAGAGTTATATATTCCCCCTTCATGGATAGGTCATAAAGTTCAACGTGTTTTAAGGAAAGGCGGTACGAAATGGGAAAACCTATTGAAGTCACAGACAGCAATTTCGAGGGTGAAGTCATCCAATCTTCTCTTCCTGTACTGGTCGATTTGTGGGCGGAGTGGTGTGGTCCCTGCCATATGATAGCTCCCGTTGTGGAGGAAATTGCTGGGGAATATGAGGGTAAACTCAAGGTATGTAAGGTCAATGTCGACAACTCCCCCGATATAGCTGCGAGGTATGGAATCCGCAGTATACCGACACTTCTTGTATTCAGCAATGGAAAGATAGTAGATCAGGTTGTGGGCGCTGTCCCGAAGAAGTTCCTCACTTCAAAGCTTGATACCATAGTCTAATTATCCTCCCCAATTCAGAGAGGTTGTTCGAAAAGCGGAGCTTAAGGCCCCGCTTTTTGCTTTTATAAGTCTGTGGGAAAAGGGGCTTGACTTTGATCCGGGTTTATTGCTAATTTAAGTATCGTTATAAGTGACGCCCGCATTGAGGAGTGATTCCATCATGGTCTGCAGATTACTTTTCGCTTTTTTATCAGTTCTTTTACTGTCCTTTGGTACGTTTCAGCAAGCTGAGGGGCAGTATTACTTCGGCAAGAACAAGGTCCAATACGAGAACTTCGATTGGCAGCTTATGAAGACCCCCCATTTCGATATCTATTTCTACCCGGAGGAGAAGGAGATCGCTGAGGTCGGGGCGGCCTTGGCTGAGGAGAGTTATATCCTTCTGGAGAGGAAGTTCGGCCATAGCATATCCAAGCGAATACCGCTCATATTCTACAGCTCCCCTATACACTTCCAGCAAACGAACACGACATCGAGCCTTTTACCTGAAGGCGTGGGTGGATTCATGGAGTTTATAAAGGGCCGGGTTGTGATACCTAATAGCGGGTCGTTCTTTGACTTTAAAAAGGTTATAACCCATGAGCTGGTACATGTTTTCACATTCGATAAGATAAGCTCTGTCCTCAAAGACCGTAACATCTACAACTTTTATGCGCCTCCGCTTTGGTTTACCGAAGGCCTGGCGGAGTACTGGTCGGAAGGATGGAGCTCGCAGGCGGATATGGTGATAAAGGATGCTATTTTTTCCGAATCCCTTGTCCCGATATCCTCGATATACAGTATAAATGGCAGTTTCAAGATGTACAAGGAAGGCCAGTCGATAGTGAAATTTATGGCCGAAAGGTACGGCGAGGACAAGATCGCTCTCCTGTTTGATAACTGGTGGAAGGATGAAAGTTTCAGCGAGATTTTTGAGCTTACCACTGGTGAGAAGCTCTCAGACTTCGATTCGGAATGGATCTACTATCTCAAAAAGAGGTATTTTCCCGATATCGGCAGTAACGACACTATAAGCAGATCCGCCAAGAAGCTCACTAATATATCGAGTAGCGTCAAGCCCGCTGTAATGCCTTCCACAGATGACACCGTCGAATTCGTTTTCCTGTCGAACTTCACAGGGTACTCCGACATATACAGGCAGAGGACATCCTCCGATTCGAAGGCGAAGAGGGTGGTAAATGGAGAAAGGACCGCGGATTTCGAGTCCTTCCACTTCCTGAGCAGCAAGATCTCGGTCTCGAAAGATAGCATCCTCACATTCGTTTCGAAGACGAAAGAGAGGGATTCCATATACCTCTGGGATCTCGTGGATGGCGAGCTTCTTGGCAGGTTATCGTTTGAGAGCATAGTCTCGATCTCCTCTCCTGTCTGGTCACCTGACGGAAATTATCTCGCTTTTTCAGGCATCGGTCAGAGCGGAAGAAGCGATCTATACATAGCTTCCTCGGATGGTCTGATCCTGAAGAGGCTCACCAACGACACGTATGACGATCTCGATCCCGACTGGTCACCCGATGGGCGAAAAATAGCTTTTAGCTCCGACAGGTGCGAGTTCGGACATGATGGGGCCTACAACATTTTCACCTACGATCTCAGCTCCGGAGAGATATCTTACGTAACCTGGGGTACACATAAGAACCTTTCCCCTTCCTGGTCGCCCGACGGGAGATGGATAGCCTTCAGTTCCGACAGGGATGGAATTTCTAACCTTTATGTCATCGATATGTCCGGCAATATGACAAAGCTCACCGATTTTCTCTCGGGGGCCTTCGATCCGGATTGGACTCCCGACGGGAAATCGCTTATCTTTTCGGGATTTGAAAGGTATTCCTTTGGGATATATGAGGTTAGTGTGGATCTCCAGCAGCGTGATGCGGAAAGGATAACCTTCAACAGGAACCGTGGCCTCTGGAACCCGCCGAGGATTTCGGAGAGCTATTCCCGTTCCAGCATACGCTACAGGAGAAAATACGGACTCGATATAGCGCAGAGCCAGGTAGCCTATGATCCCGAACTGGGAACAAGCGGTGGACTGCAGCTCGCAGTTACCGATATGCTCGGGGACCATCACTACTATTTCCTCCTGTCGAATGTGTCAACGACCAGGGAGGACTTCTTTAAGAGCTTCAATTTTGCGCTAACGAAGCTTGACCTTTCGAGGCAGGCAAACTTGGCGTGGGGAGTCTTTCACCTCGTGGGTAGGTATTACAACGACTACGATGGGTTCTTCGACGAGAGGAGGTACGGGGGGTTCTTTGGCCTCAATTATCCGTTTTCGAAGTTCAGAAGGATCGAGGCTAACATCGTTATAAGGAGCTCCGAGAAGGACTGGGTCGATTTTGAGGGGAGATCCAGATATGCGGTTCTGATCTCCAATTACCTCGGTTATACGGTTGATACGAGCCTCTGGGGCCCGGTCGGTCCTATAGATGGTAAGAGGTGTAATTTAACCATTGGCCATACGGTAGACGCCAAAAGGTCCGATGTACAGTACACCACATTTCTTCTTGACTGGAGACGCTATCTGAGGATATCCCGCAGATCAAGCTTTGCACTGAGGCTCATATGGAGGTCGAGCTATGGGAAGGAGCCACAGAGGTTCTATATGGGTGGAAGCTGGACTTTCAGGGGTTATAGTTGGGATTCGATATGGGGGAAGAGGCTTTTCCTCTGGAATAACGAGTTGCGATTCCCGCTTATAGATGATCTTTCCATAGGTTTTCCGTTCGGAAGGATAGGTTTTCGGGCGATAAGGGGTGCGCTTTTCGCCGATGTGGGTGAGGCCTGGGAGGGCACGATCACAAGGCCGCGCGGAAGCCTCGGGGTTGGGGTCAGGATGGGGCTGTCTAACTTTCTTGTGCTCAGGTTCGATCTCTCGAAAAGGACCGATTTCAGGAAACTGAGCAAAAAAACTTATTCGGACTTCTTCTTCGGGTGGAGCTTTTGAGGATAAAGGGAATCTGGGGACACATTATACTTTTATGCATCCTCTGCTTTTCGGCCTGCGCCGGGAGACTCTCTCCTCCGGTCTGGAAAAAAGGGAAGGCTGTGTGGGCTGAGTGGAGGGGTGGTCCTGAATCCTCCGGATACATTCCGGACGGTGTAAACCCTCCTCTCGATCTGAGATGGAAGCTTAAAGCTGAGTCATCGATAAGCTCCTCTCCGGTGGCCAGGGGAGGCATCATCTTTGTAGGATCCCTGAAGGGAAGGTTTTACCTGATAGATGAAATCAGTGGAGATAAGGTTGGAAGCTACAAATTCAAATTTGGGATAGAAGGGACCCCCGCCGTTTCGGATCAGTTTCTCTTTATCCCTATGTCCCACGGTAAACCTTCACTTGTGGCCTTTGATATGAACAGCGGGGAGTTGGTTTTGAAGGCCGACCTGGGGGATATTTCATCGTCCCCCAAACTGTCTGGGGACGCTGTCTTCATAGGGAGCCAGGCGGGGCAGCTTACGGCCCTCAGGATATCTGACGGGGAGAAGATATGGTCATATAAGACCTCCGGTCAGATACATACCTCTTCGGCCTTGGACGAAGAGGCTCTCTACTGTGGGTCGGACGACGATAGCATATATGCCCTCAGAAAATCCGACGGGGGGCTTATATGGAAGTCAAAGCTTGATGGGAGTATCTTTTCAACCCCGGCCCTGTGGGAGGGGAAGCTCTATGTCGGATGTTCATCCGGAAGCTTCTACTGTATCGATTCCTCGTCCGGGGAGATTGTATGGAGTTCCAAAACCGAGGGGGGGATATACTCGAGCCCTGCGCTGGCCAATGGGGCGGTTTTCTTCGGCTCGGATGACAGAAATGTGTATTCGCTCGATGCCACCTCGGGAGGGCTCCTCTGGAGGTCCGGCACCGGGGGAGTGGTAAAGTCCTCTCCGGCACTTACCGACAGCGTAGTCTATATCGGCTCTTACGATGGTATCCTCTACGCCTTTGACCTGGATAGCGGTGACCTGGTATGGAAGTATAAGTCCGGCGGACCTATAGTTTCATCGCCCGCTGTCACTGATAAAGGGGTTTATGTGGGCTCCAAGGACAGGTTTGTCTATGCGTTCGGGAGAAAGGGTGTAAGGTGAAGACAAAGCTTGCTATGACCGTTTTGGCCCTAGTGCTTTCGCTTATATATCTTAATATCGCAGAAGCTGACGGCTCTGATATGGGAAGGGTCGTGGTTCTCTCAGACCCCGTGGGCCTGGAGGTCCTTCTTGACGGGCAAAGTTCAGGGAGGACGCCACTTGAGATCGAGGTGGATAGTGCCGGAAAGCATTCGGTACTTGTGAGACACCCACTTGACAGGAACTGGCCCGCAAGGGATATGGAATTCAAGATCGAAGTTGAGCCCTTTTCCTCTGATACGGTTTTTGCCAGGTTCGATGGTATCCTGTTTGTGAATTCAGGACCTTCGCCCACCGAGGTGTACCTCGACGGCGATAAGGTGGGGGAGACCCCGATCCTGATCAGAGGGCTGAATCCGGGCTCCCATATGCTCGAATCTCTCACTGCCGGCTACGGCGTTGGCAGGAGGGATAGCCTCGAATTTGACATATCGCCCGGGGAATTCAAGAGGATAAGCCTCCCGCATACCGCACCCGCTTCAATGTCCTCACCAGAGCAGGACAAAGGTCTTTGGCTCGGACACAACGGTAAGCTTGCCTTCTCCTCAGCTCTCATAGCCGTGTCCTCCGGTGTCGGGGCCTATTTCGCTAAGAAGACCGCCGACAGGAACTATGAAAGGTATCTCAACTCCGGAGATCCCGAGAAGATGAATCATTACTTCAAGCGCGCCGAGAGATATGACCGGATCGCGAGCGGGATGTGGGCGCTTTCCGAAATCGGGCTTGTGGTGACATTCTATTTCGCTATATTCTAAAAATGAGATCAATCACTCCAGCGATAGCAATACTGATAGCCTTCTCCGTTTTCTCATGCTCGGAAAGGGAGAGGTTAAACCCTATCGACCCCTCCAACCCTGATACGGGAGGCGTCGGCAAAGAGTTCTGGGCCATAGCGGGGAACAATGTAGTAAACCTCAATTGGGATTTCCCTGACTTCAGCGATATATCGGGATTTCAGATGTATAAGAGGGAATATGGTGGCGATTTCTCACCGATGTTCGAAGATCTTATCTCCCCAAATATCAGGGACATCGAGGACAGAAAGGTCAAAAACGGGAAATTTTACCAGTATCAACTTGGGATCTTTATATCTGGCTCGAAAGAGATATCGAGGTCCGTCATTGCTGATGCAGAACCCGGCCCGGAAGTTTGCTGGACTACCAATTTCGGCACTCGAGAGCTTATAAAGGTTAACCCTGACTGTAGATATATCCTCTCCAAGATGTATGTGCCCGGTATACTAAAGGCATCTGTTAATCCAGCCGATGGAAGCGTCTGGGCCATAAATGATGAGGGAAAAGCGGTCGTGAGGATAAGGTCGGATGGGAAATTGGATAGGCATCTCGGAGATTTTGAACTTATAGGAGATATAGCTCCCGATCCTATGGACGGGGGATGTTGGATCCTCGATCATCTGGGTAACGAGCTTGTGAAACTTTCCATAAACGGTGTCAGGAAGGAGGTTCTTGTCGGTTTCAGGGGAGTTCCGCTGAACCAGCCGACTTCCGTCTACCTAAGCAAGGGGGTTATCTGGATATCAGATAGCGGCAACGGAAGAGTCATAAGACATCCGCTTGGCAGTATCAACGGTCAGAGGGATAGTGTGAAGGACATCCCCTTCCCCGGACTCCTGGTGGCGGACGAGTCCAGGGGGATCTCCTGGGTCTTCAGCGAGGGTTCGAGTCGGATCATCGCTCTGGACGTCAATATGGATGTCATGTTTAATATTGAGCTTACGAGTGTCAACTCCATGGATATAGACAGTAATAGGGGAAACCTCTGGGTTTCGAGGAGGACCCACTCCCCTGAGGAAGACTCGCTTATCAGGATATCTCCGAATGGCGATGTGGACGTTAAGGTTAAGGGTTTCCTTCTCCCTTTCATCTCTTTGAGCAGCCAAGATGGGACACTTTGGGTCGCCGACTCTACCCTAGGTGTAATAGCAAAACTATCCCCTGACGGAAAACTCCTCAATAGCATAGATGATCTGGGAAGGTTAATATGGGTTTCCGTTTACCAGGAAGGATAGCTCATTCAGGAAGGAGAGCTTGACTTTGGACTACGTTGATCTCCATGTCCATTCCACCCGCTCAGATGGCCTTATAAGGCCGAAAGATCTCCCCCAAATGGCCGCCGATATCGGGCTTGTGGCGATATCGATAACTGACCATGACAGTATTGCTGGTTTGGAGGAAGGTATTGAAGCTGGCAGATCGGCCGGAATAGAGGTAGTCCCAGGAGTGGAGCTGAGCACGATATCTGAGCAGACCGATATCCATATACTCGGTTACTTCATAGACTGGAAAAACCCGGATCTTCTATCGGCGCTTGAGATCTTCAGGAGGAAGCGTTTCGAAAGGGCCAGGGAGATGGTCGATCGTCTCAACAGACTTGGCCTGAAGCTGAGCTTTGATACGGTTGTCGAGGTCTCTGCGGGCGGCGCACTCGGGAGACCGCATGTCGCCGAAGCTTTGGTCAGGGAAAATCTTATCTCCAATAATGCTGAGGCCTTTGCCCGTTACATAGGTTACCGCGGCCCGGCCTATGTCCCAAAATATGTACTCTCTCCAAAAGATGCCGTAGGGATGATAATGTCAGCCGGGGGGATACCCGTCTTTTCCCACCCGGGCACGGCAAACAGGGATGAGCTGATCCTGGGTATGGCCACGGATGGTTTGTTGGGTTTGGAGGCATATCACCCGATGCATCCGCCCGAGCTCAGAACATACTACATTAACCTCG
>CAZTBA010000097.1:12339-16268 GCA_964611725.1 uncultured bacterium | reverse complement strand
GCTTAGATTGCGAGACCGCACATTAGTTGTTGAGGGTATGGAACTCGTGGACAGGAATAGAAGTGTACGTGCTATGCTTCAGATCTCGGACGGATGTCCATGCATGGCCTTCCTGGATCAAGATGGCAATCATCGTGCCCATCTTCACCTGACGAAAGACGGAAGCCCAATCCTGATCTTTACAAGCCAGACGGGCGCATGCGCTGAGTTAGCTATGGAAAATGGAAACCCTGCCTTTGGTTTCAGGGATAGGTACGGTAAGTTGCGCACCATGCTCGCATTAGGTGAAGATGAGAATCCGATCTTTTCGCTTGCGGACCAGACCGGCCAATGGCGTACAAGACTTGGCTTGTCTTCCGACGGAAATCCACACTTGGAGATCTTTGATCAGTACGGTAAGGCTATCTGGTCAGTTCCGTAGAGAGAAGTTGATAAGGATATTCCACCACAGGGATTGGCCCATCTAAGCAGACAGGGAGAACGAAATGAGTTGGAAACAAGTTGTGTTGACAGTAATATTGGCCTTAGGTGTCGGATTGCTCAGTGGATTTATAGGTGGGAGACTTTCCAATTTAGTTGTTAAGGGCATACAGTTGAGAGGAATCAATTTCGTAGATAAGGAAGATAATTTGCGCGCTGTATTTCAAATAGATGAAAATGGATGTCCATGCCTGGATTTGCTGGACCAGGCTGATAGGACTCGCGCCGAAATCGGCTTATTAGGAAACGGAACACCAGTCTTATTCTTTCTCGATCAAATTGACGTGCGCGCTGAGTTGGTGGTGCCGGAAAGCGGAATCCCGGCCTTCGGCTTCAGGGATAGATATGGCGAGCTCTGTGTCGGGTTTTTACTGTGTTCCAAAGATCATCCCAAGCTAATCTTCACGGACAAATCCCACAATCCTCGAGCTATGTTTATGTCTTGTCCTGACGACGTGCCGAGGCTGATCCTCAAAGACCAACACGGCGATATTGTGTGGAATGCGTCGTGTGCGGATTAGCCAGAAGGGAAAAATGCTTGACAGTACGCTCCAGAGTTCTATATTAGATTTAGATCCGCGGGGGGATCTCAGAATATATTGGAAAAGCTATCCGGGACATTTCTATGTTTTGGCTTCAATTCATCGCTAAGGTGATCAAAATTCTACGCGAAGGGGCTTCACCAAAGGCCATCGCCGGTGGTTTTACGTTTGGGTTCATAATTGGTTTGGTGCCTCTTTTCACACTGCAAAATGCTGTACTGCTTGTACTGGCTGCCATTATACGTTTAAATATAACCGCCCTTGGGTTCGCTGTCTTAATCTTCAGTTTTGTCGCTTACCTGTTTGACTCGATTTTTCACGACATCGGTTATTATTTTCTGGTGAAGATCGAGTTCCTTCAGGGTTTCTATACCTATTTTTATAACCTTCCTGTTGCTCCATTGACTCGTTTTAACAATACCGTTGTTATGGGAAGCATGGTGATCGCTATCGCTGCTTCGCCATTGGCCTTTTGGCTCAGTAAGAGAGGTGTGGAGCTGTACCGTTCGAGATGGGCGGAGAAAATCCAGAACAGCAAAGCCATGAGATTTGCCAGAGGGACTAAAGTTATCCAACTGTATCTTGGACTGCGGGATATGGGTTCTTAAAAGATGAGAAAAAGAGCGTTACAGGTTCTCATTGCCCTGTTTATCATCGGGCTCGTGACTTTATACATATTTCGAAATCGCCTGGTGGAGTCCGGTATAGAATCGACTGGCACGTCTGTCATGGGAGCCAAAATCGAGGTTGATGACCTTAACTTAGACGTTCTGGATTTGTCCGTGAGATTCAAGCGATTACAGGTCACCAATCCCGAGGACGGTTGGAGAAACCTCTTCGAGCTGGGTCCAAGCCATCTCGATGTGGCATCTGAACCTCTCTTCTGGAATCGTTATATAATTAACGAGTTCAGTATAGAAGATATCCGCATTAATACCCCGCGTTCGACAGATGGATCCATACCCGGGGGACAGAAGAGTCCGGCCCTCGAAGTGTTTCAGGAAGCCAGACGAAATTTGATGGCAGAATTACAGCAGACTCCCGTATATGATTTGACCCGGCTTATCAATCGGGACGTAAAAGTTGACAGCGTAATTGCGGTGCTTGAACTCAGCGTTTTTGACAGCGTTAAGGTTTTACAGGCAGGCATGGATTCCACGGGGAGATATTGGGCAGATCGTTTGCCTCAGCTTGACCCAAGGCCAAAACTGTCCGAAGTCCAAAAAATTCTCGATCCCATACAGCCCGGTGAGATTAGATCTTTAGAGAAATTGTTGGATACTCTGGCCAGGGTGAAGAAAGCTCGAGATACCGTTGTCACTTTGAAGGGGGAAGTAGAAACCGCGTATAAATCAATCAGGCAGGACTTAGCCTATAATAAGGGGAGAATATTACGAGTAGATGATTGGGCCAAGGCCGACATCGAAAGGGTGAAGAATAAGATCGGAATTCCGGAATTGAAGCCATCGAAAATTGCAGAAATGTTGTTTGGGAAGGCCTCTGTCGAGCGAATACTGGGATCAATCCAGTATGTGCAGTACGCCCGCCAGTCAATGCCCTATATTGAAAAAGGCCGCCGGGTCATCCTGGCAGGAAAGGTCAGGAAACCACCACGCGGTAAGGGACAGAATATCATTTTCCCACTGGAAAACCAATTGCCTAAGTGGTTAATAAATAAGTTATTTATATCCGGAATCTCGTCAAATGCTGATACTTCCCTGGGTTGGCGTTTCTCAGGCGGGATCAAAGGTCTGACATCAGATCCAGCGGTTTACGGCAAGCCCGCAATGATAAATCTGAAGGGCAGAGCGACTGGCGGCAGCATCTTTGAATTTAACGGGGTGCTCGATCACAGTGATAAGGTGCCTGTTGATAAATTCGAGTTTTCCGCAAAGGGAATTCGTCTGGGAAAGGTGAACCTCGTAGATGTCGCATATCTTCCTAATAAGCTGAAGCTGCAAAAGGCAGACGTCAGCTTGGGCTTTGCGATGGAGGGCAAACAGCTTGATCTGAGCATGGAAATGGTTGCTCCCGATTTCGAATTTGAGTTCTCTGATGTATCGAAGGGTGACCCGCGAGTTGCCAAATTTATACGGGATGTTTTTACGGGGCTTTCCCGTCTTGAGCTTCAGGCTAACGTGAAAGGCGTGCTCTCAAAATTGGATTATAGGGTGAGTTCCAACGTGGATGAAGCCTTGTCCGGACGCATTCGTTCTTTGGTTGGGAAACAGATAGAACAGACACAACGCGAGATACGGGAGCGTTTTGACAGGATCGCGGAAGAACAACGCCAGAAATTGTTAACAGTATATAATAGAAAAATAGAGCAGGTAGCTGACCGTGCTGATGAATATAAGAAATTAGTTGAAGATTCCGAACGTAAAATACAGCAGAAACAGAAGGAACTCGAAGATAGGATTGAAGAAGAAAAGAAAGTCCTGAATCAGAAATTGCAGAAGCAGGTTGACTCAGAGAAGTCAAAGCTTGAAGAAAAAGCGAGAGAGAAACTGAAAGACGTATTTAAATAGCCAGTTACACCGTTTACAGTCTGGACTCGTTTATGATGGGTGGAATGGTTCAAAACAGCGAGTTCCAACAGCCATTCCGAAATAACTTGACAAAATAGTATGATCATTTTATAATACTTTGTGTATGATTAAAGTAGAACAATCGTGGCAAGCTTTTGGCGGCTTTCGATGGCTTTTAAGACTGCTGTTGTCGTGGGGTTATGACTGAATAGACTATATCAGAAGCTATGCCTAATTTCTACAACGGGGTGGTGGAGGGTCAGACTTCAGCCTACTAGCTACTCTTCGGGGGATTGTTAGTGGGCTTTTTCGTTTTTTTTGTTGGGCTCATGATCTGAGATTCCGAAGGGATGTATCGCAGAGTTGCGAGGGTCGATCT
>CAZTBA010000097.1:0-12329 GCA_964611725.1 uncultured bacterium | reverse complement strand
TCCTCTCGGCCCCACATCACTCGTTTTCAGACGTGTAGTTGTTCAGGAGTATATCTTGAGGTCAACCTGGGTGAAGGAGGGATCAAATGAGTAGGAGAATCCTGGTGGCATTGTCCGAATGGGGTTATTGGGGTGAGGAGCTGATAGGTCCTTTGGAAGTATTCGACGAGAAGAGGTACGAGGTCGACTTCATGACGCCCACCGGCAAGAGACCCGTGGCGCTCACACCCAGTATGGACCCCGAGTACATCGATCCTCCGTTGAACAGGACAGTAGTCAATGAGCACTATGCGAAGAAAACCCGCGAAATCGAAGAATCGGATCGATTGAACAATTCCATCAATCTCTCCGGATGGTTCCCGGAGCGACCCTATTTCAGTGCTGAGAATTACCTCCGCGAGCTGGAAGCTTACAACGATGCGCTGGATGAGGCGCAGGCATCGTTGGTGAAGTATGATGCCCTGACGATAGTGGGTGGCAGCGGCCCGATCGTTGATATGGTCAATAACCAGAGACTTCACGATGTCATTCTTGGTTTCTACAAGACGGACAGGCCGATCATAGCCGAGTGCTACGGCGTTACCTGCCTCGCCTTTGCCCGCGACTGGTATGATCGCAAGAGCATCATCTGGGGCAAACATGTCACCGGCCATCCCCTCGAATATGATTACAAAGATGGGACAGGCTTCATGGGAACGGACTTCAACATGGGACCGCCTCCGTATCCTTTGGAGTGTATCCTCCGCGATGCCACTGGCCCCGAGGGGGGATTCCACAGTGGTGTTGGCAGGAAAATCTCTGCGCTTGTAGACTACCCCTTCATCACCGGTCGTTCGACCGCATCCTCCCGCCGCTGTGGTGAGTTGCTGGTGGAAGTCTTGGAAAATGGGTTGAGGCGTTACGGGTGGTGAGACATGAAACCCGGTACGTAGCGTGCCCGACAACTTCTATTGTGCGGAGAGAACCTATGAAGCTTCAAGGGAAGAAAATTGCGGTATTGATTGAGAGTGACTTCTACGATCCAGAAATCTGGTACTACAAATTCCGCTTTGCCGAAGAAGGTGCGGAACTCCATTTTCTGACCCGCCTGTGGGGACAACCTTCTTTAACCTTCAAGGGACATGAATTCCAAACGCCTTTCGAGTGCTCCGAAAGCTTCGAGGATATGGATGACGAAACCCTCAGGAGCTATTCGGCCATCATCGTCCCGGCCGGCATGGTTTCTGACCGCTTGCGATACACCGAGGATGTCAGCAAGCTTCCACCTGCCACTGAATTTCTGAAACGGGCCTTTGCAGAGAAGGATATTATCAAGGGCATTATCTGTCACGGGATGTGGCTTGTGGCGCCCGCGCCGGAATTGGTCAGGGGCCGGCGGGTCGTCGTCCATAACAACCTGATCGGCGACGCCAGGAACATGGGCGCTATCTATGTTGACCAGGATGCCGTGGTCGATGGCGACCTGGTGACGGCACGTACTGGCGGCCATTGTCACCTCTTTGCGCGTAAGATTATTGACATGCTGGCTGAACGATAGCCTGATAGATTGTCGTGTCCGGCAATTCGGGACGAGTGGGCTTCGGTTGTGTTATGAAAACAAGGGGTAATCAGAATGGTTATCAGGAAGAAGTTCCTCTTCCTACTATTGACCGTATATATCACATTTGGCGTAATTAACATCTCGGGCTCAGTTTTTCAGGGAGGACTCAGGCCATGAAAATCGACTTCACCTTTTCGGACACCATTGCCGGATACATTACCGATTACAATCGGGAAGAGCTTTGCTTCGGAATCCGGACCTCTGACATGCGGGATTTTAAGGTCCACCTGACGCCATCCACCTATGGCCGGTTTGTGCAAAACCTTGACGAACCGTACCAGGATGCTACGCCATCGTTTGACAGGTTGCTGTCACTCCATCGGCAGTTTGTTTTCGTCTACGGTACCTTTTATCCGGCTGGAGAGGAGGGGTTGAAGTTCGAGGCTCAGTGGCTGGTCTTCCCGGGTAAAGGTCCGGGTATGTTCCGTCATGAAGAACCCGATTGGTGGATCAATCAAATCCGTTCGGTCGGTAACAGCTACATGACATGGCAATTCAATTACCCGACAGGGGAGATAGATTACGGAGACTATCGTACTATGCTCCACCTTGCCGGAGCGAAGAAAGGCGATTACCTTCAGGAAACAGATACGATTTCACGCCTTGTCTATGGCCTTGCTTCAGCCTATATGCTGACCGGCGAGGAGCAATTCCTGGAAGGCGCGGAGAAGGGAACCGAATATCTGCGGGAACACATGCGCTTTTATGACAAGGATGAAGATCTGATCTACTGGTACCACGGAATCAAAGTTCAGGGCGAAAGGGAAACCAAGCTACTGACATCCGAGTTCGGCGACGATTATGACTCGATTCCAATGTACGAACAGATTTACGCCCTGGCAGGTCCGACACAGACCTACCGGGCCACAGGTGACAAACGCATCCTGTGGGACATCGAGCACACCATGGATCTTTTCGAAAAGTATTACAAGGACGACGAGCAGATAGGGTATTTTTCACACATTGACCCGATCACTCTGGACCCTCGGGCGGAGTCCCTGGGTCATAACTGCGCCAGAAAAAACTGGAACTCGGTTGGCGATCACGCCCCGGCATATCTTATTAACCTGTATCTGGCTACAGGCGAACCGAAATATAGGGATTTCCTTGAGTACACCTTTGATACCATAGCCCGCTTCTTCCCCGACTACGAAAGCAGTCCGTTTGTACAGGAACGCTTCCATGAGGACTGGAGCCACGACAAAAGCTGGGGCTGGCAGCAGGACCGCTCTGTGGTCGGACACAATCTCAAGATTGCCTGGAACCTCATCCGCATGCATTCGCTCAATCCGAAAGAGGAGTACGTAAACCTTGCGCGCAAGATTGCCGAGGTCATGCCCGCCGCGGGCTGTGATCTCCAGCGCGGTGGGTGGTACGATGTTGTGGAGAGGCATATCAAACCTGGCGACAAACAATACCGTTTCGTCTGGCATGACCGCAAGGCATGGTGGCAGCAGGAACAGGCGATTCTGGCCTATCTCATACTCCACGGCATTTTGCGGGACGCAGAATACCTGCGCCTGGCCCGTGAAGCGGCAGCTTTCTACAGCGCATTTTTCCTCGACCACGATGATGGCGGCATCTATTTCAACACTCTGGCCAATGGACTGCCCTACCTTCTCGGCAATGAGAGGTTCAAGGGAAGCCATTCCATGAGCGGATACCACTCGATGGAACTGTGTTACCTCTCGGCTACCTACATTAACCTTCTCATCACGAAGGAGCCGCTGTACCTTTACTTCAAACCCTATCCAAACTCATTCAAGGACAACATACTGCGCGTTTCCCCGGATATCCTGCCCCCGGGCAGCATTTCCATCGAAGAATGCCATATCGATGGTGAACTGTACAAGGATTACGATCCCAGGGACTTGACGGTAAAACTGCCAGATACCAAAGAGCGTCTGCAGGTCAAAGTCAAGGTCTCTCCGACCACATGGCTTGACTCATTTTAGGAGAATTGTTTATGCGTGTAAATGTTAAGTCCAACGAAGATATTGCTTTGATCGAGCTGGAAGGCAGTCTGGACGGGAAGACCGCTCCGGAAGTTCAGAGACAGGTGCTCCCTGGCGCCGAGGGTCATGGCAAGGTTATTCTGGACATGACAAAGGTTGAATACGTCTCGAGTGCAGGACTCCGAATACTGCTTTTGCTGTACCGTCAGCTTAAAGCTAAGGGCGGAAAAATTGTCCTGGTCGGGATGTCGGAAGAGATCAAAGATGTTATGTCAAATACGGGCCTTATCAAGTTCTTCCTGGTTGCAGATAGCCCTGACGCCGGCATTGCGGCGCTCGAATGAGCTGTGCTGTGACTCTTTTTTATTTTTGTGGTAGATCATTCAAGAAGACATCAATGATGTAATATTGCTGTCTTCCATACCAATTTGGGAATAGATATCTGAATGAGGAGGTTCTCATAATGCTCGATCAAATGCTTGATCAGCGAATCGATTACTATCCCACACACGAATACGAGGGTTTCAGATTTCGGCGGGGACGACCGATTCCATTCGGCACGACGCTCGTGCCCAACGGGGTCAATTTTTCCGTTTTTTCCAGTTACTCGACCACGTGCACGCTCGTGTTGTTCGAAAAGAGGGCACCGGAACCTTTGGTGGAAATTCCATTCCCTGAGGAGTTCCGCATCGGCAATGTCTATTGCATGATCGTATTCGATCTGGACGTCGAAAACATCGAGTATGGATATCGAATGGACGGCCCCTGGGACCCCGATGCCGGGTACCGGTTTGATGAAACCAAGATCCTTTGCGATCCCTATGCCAAAGCTATCGGTGGACGTGACACCTGGCTCGAGGAGCCGGATTGGAACGATATATACCAGCATCGTGCACGGCTTGCGTTCGAGGACTTTGACTGGGAAGACGAACACCCGCTCGAAATCCCAATCGAGGACCTGGTCATTTACGAAATGCATGTTCGTAGTTTCACCCGTCATCCATCTTCGGGTGTCAGGCATCCGGGCACCTTCGCCGCCATTCGCGAAAAAATACCTTACCTGAGAGAATTGGGTGTCAACTGCATTGAATTGATGCCCGTTTTCGAATTCGATGAGTGGGAAAACAACCGGAGACACCCCGAAACGGACGAACTGCTCGTGAATTATTGGGGCTACAGCACCCTCGGCTTCTTCGCTCCCAAGGCGGGATATGCAGCTACGGGGAAATTCGGGATGCAGGTGGATGAGCTGAAGAATCTCGTCAAAGAGCTTCACGGTAATGGTATCGAAGTTATCCTGGATGTCGTGTTTAACCACACCGCCGAAGGCGACCACCGCGGACACACGATATCCTTTCGGGGGATCGACAACAAAACCTACTATATGCTCACGCCAGATGGGTATTACTTCAACTTTTCAGGTTGCGGCAATACGCTCAACTGTAACCACCCCGTGGTGCGCAATGTTGTGCTGGATTGCCTGCGCTACTGGGCTTCGGAATATCATGTAGACGGATTCCGCTTTGATCTTGCCTCCATCCTCGGACGCGACCCAAGGGGGCGTCCACTGCCGAATCCCCCGCTCCTGGAAACCCTGGCCCACGACCCGATTCTCGCTAGATGCAAACTGATCGCTGAAGCGTGGGATGCGGGAGGGCTGTATCAGGTCGGTTCGTTTCCGGCTTATGGAAGGTGGGCGGAGTGGAACGGCAAGTACCGTGATATGATCCGTAAATTCCTCAAAGGCGAACCGGGCCAGGTCGGTGAACTGTCCCAGCGAATTCAGGGCTCGCCCGATCTATATTACCGCCGTGGCCCGACAGCCAGTGTTAACTTTATCACCTGCCACGATGGATTCACATTGTACGATCTGTTCTCCTATAACGACAAACATAATGAGGCAAACGGGGAAAACAACAATGACGGTGCCAACGACAACAATAGCTGGAACTGCGGGTGGGAGGGGGAAACCGATGATCTCGAAGTCAACTCCCTTCGGCGGCGGCAGATCAAGAATGCCTTAACTGTTCTCCTGCTCAGCCGGGGTGTACCCATGATCCTAATGGGTGATGAAATGGGACGGACACAATACGGCAACAATAACACATATTGCCACGACAGCGAAATCAACTGGCTGGACTGGTCGCTGCTCGAAAGTAATGCCGACCTGTTCCGTTACACAAAGCTTCTGATCGATTTTAGACAAAAGCACCCTGTCCTTCGAGGGCGACACCACTTCCGGCACTGCGACTATGCCGGCAGTGGCTACCAGGATATCAGCTTTCATGGTACCCAACCATGGAATTGTGATTGGTCTTCTGAAAGCAGTAATTTTGCGTTTATGCTCTGTGGGAAACACGCCAGACAAGGTACGGTACAAGACGATTTCATTTACGTCGCGATGAACATGCACTGGGATTCGGTCAATTTTCAGCCGCCACCATTGCCTGAAGGCATGCGGTGGCATGTGTTCGCCAATACCGGCATGCCATCGCCGGAGGATATCTACGAGGTCGGCCAGGAACCCGGGATTGGAGATCAGAGCAATTTCCTGGTCGGTTCCCGTTCGGTAGTAGTGCTGGTGGGAAGATGACCTTTTTAGACGTTTTTATGCATCTACAATTTACAGAACAAGGAGTCAGAGATGCCGTTCCAAGTTTCTTCCGAAATAACCAACGATGTTGCGAAACTCACCCTCTCGGGTGAACTGGATGCCAGCTCTGCCGGCGTGTTCAGGGAGGAAATAGAAAAGGTGTCGGCTAAACAACCGAAACGGCTGGTGCTTATGGTCAAGGATCTCGATTTTATGGCCTCGGCGGGACTGAGGGTGTTGATTTTTGCCAAGCAGAAGCTTGGTACTGAAGTCTCGATCTATGTCATCAGTCCCCAGGAGCCTGTTCTCGATACGCTGGAGAAAACCGGTTTTCACCACAGTGTGCACATCGCCTCTGACTATGCCGACTGAATCGAGGCAATCTGAGCGTGACTGCCGAGGATGCAGCACAATCCTGGCCCTCAGGAACCGGTATTCGGATATTTATCTGTAGAGACGCCTCACCGAGTCATCTCTAAAACAGAAAAAGAGAAAAACGTTTCCTGAAAGATGCTTAGAGGTGTAGGCGTACGTAAGCACAGCACGGGGCCAGCTTCAACTTAGTTGGCGCCATCCACTGGACTCACGGTGTATGGCAATTCAATAACGTTGTTGAACATTGGGAAGTCGAAAATGGAATGTAAAACCTTTCCCGGTAACCTGGATTCCCTCGGTCCCATTCGCGAATATGTGAAATCTGCTGCCGCTACTGCCGGATTGGATAAGAAAGCCACATACGATCTTTGCCTTGCCGTGGACGAGATCGCCACCAACATAGTCCTTTACGGTTATGAAGAGGTGGGGCGCTCGGGCATGCTGGATGTGTGCACCAATATGGACGAGCATGAGCTGACGGTGACCATAGAGGACGATGCCGACCCGTTTGATCCACGACAGATCGGACTGCCCGATGACGAAGATCTGAACCAGCCTCTTGAAGAACGTCCCATCGGTGGCCTGGGCTTGTTCCTGGCACTTCAGGGAGTGGACGATTTTAGGTACGAACGTGCGGGCGAGCGGAACCGTAGTATTCTGGTGGTCCATCGCCTATCTGCTGATCAAACCGAGTGAATCTCTCAAGGATTTGGCCTTATGATGATGTTTCGAAATCTGAGCATCAAGTGGAAACTCTTATGGCTGATCTTTCTGATCAATCTGGTTTCCATGTGTGTCTACACCTTGCACTTTTACGATGATCAAAAAGAAGATATTCTGGCGGATATTGATGACACTTTAGAGACAGCAGCGTACGGGGTTTCCTACATCGTTCCATCGGAATTTCATGACAGAATTGAAGATCGGAATTCTATTTCATATGAAGAACACTTGAGAAATGTGATCATGTTGACACAGTATGCGTTTCAGGCGGATTTGAAATATCTGTATACATGTATGAAGTTTGAAGATCGTGTCATTACGACCTCAACCAGTGAATCAATGGAAGATATACGGAAAGGGACTATCGATCCCTTCTTTACACCATACCCAACCGCGCCAGATTCGCTGGCGAAATCATTAATTGATGGAAAGATACGTTATGCACAATACACCGATGCCTATGGAACGTTCCGCTCCGTTTTTTTGCCTTTTAGAACTGCTAAGGGCAAGGTTTTTGTCATCGGAGCCGATATTCCAGTGAGTTTTGTCGAGGGTAGGTTACGTGATACGGCGGTGCGCTCCATACTGTATGGATTGCTCATCGTCCTGGCTTCTTTTCTGGGTATGTATCTGGTGATTTCACGGATTATGAATCCATTGACCGAATTGACCGGCTACACGAAAGTGCTCGTCGATCATGACTTCAACTGGGGTGAATATATTCGCAGCAAGATCAGATTCATCTGTGAGAACAAACGAGATGAAGTAGGTAGACTTGCGGAAGCGCTCGCACAGATGGAATCAACGCTGCAAAACTATATTGTGAACCTGACGGAAACGACGGCGGCCAAGGAACGCATCGAGAGTGAGCTCTCCATTGCCCGAGATATCCAGATGGGCATTTTACCCCAGGAGTTCCCCGCCTTCCCAGACCGGGCCGAATTCGATCTGCACGCAATTATAGAGCCTGCGAAAGAGGTGGGCGGAGATCTGTATGACTATTTTATGATAGATGAGCACCGGCTCTTTTTCCTGATCGGGGACGTATCCGACAAGGGAGTCCCCGCCGCGCTATTTATGGCGGTTACAAAAACACTGTTTCAGGCACATGCCCTTGCCACGAGCGCCACAATTAACGAGGTTATGTCCAGAGTCAATCAGGAACTTCTGCGGGAAAACCCGTGGCAGATGTTCGTAACGGCCTTTGCAGGTATTATGGATCTCAGGACAGGTGAGGTTATTTACAGCGATGCTGGTCACGAGCCGCCGTTCATCCTTCGGGTTGGCGAAGAGGCGGAGATTTTGGAGAAGAAAGGCGGCCCCGCACTCTGTTTTTTCGATGATTTTTCCTACGAATTCGATACAATTCAGTTACGTCCGGGTGATGCCATAGTGCTTTACACGGACGGCGTGACGGAAGCGATGAACGGGGAGCGACAACTGTTCAGTGCCGAGCGCATCAAGCAGGCACTTCAAACGCACCGCGAAGCTACTCCGCCTACAACTATCACCCAACAGTTGTTTGAGCAAGTCAAACTCTTCACAGAAGGTGTACCCCAGTCGGACGATATCGCCATTTTGGCGATCCGTTATTATGGCAAAAACGCCGGGAAGGCATCTGAAGAAGAAGTGGGACAGCAGGATTGATCATGCTGAGAGTTGGGCAGCACCCGGCGCTTATCTTAATATGTCTCTCGCACCAAAGTCATAAACTCACTTTTGCTGTCTGGGATTTTTCAAGCCTGTATTGAGCTTGTTTCTGACTTCCCGTTTTACGCGCGCTGACAGCGACTTTTCATTTTCGTTCAGGAATTCTATGACTTTCTTTGGCTCATGCGGTACCAGTTCGCGTAGTGCCCATGACATTGCCTTTATTACCATATCATTCTTGTCCTCTACTAGAAGAGAACACACTTCAAGTGTTCGGCGAGCATCTCCGAAACCACCTTGCGATTTTACGTTCAGAGCGACCGTACTCACAAGAGCAATTCGACGCCACCAGCGATCTTCACACGTGGCCCACTTGCGGATTATGTCATCCGAGATTTGGTCTCTCAACCATGCCGGTCCTGAGAGAATACGCGCAAAAGCATCTGCGGTTCCCCAATCCTCAATTTTCTTACCCAGTTCCAGGAGCTCGTCTTCTCCTATACCTGAGAAAGCTGATTTGTGATTTTGCAGTAGTTGCCAGGCAAACCATCGATACGCCGGGTTTTTTGAGATTTCTTTGGTGACGGAAAGGACATATGCCGGAGAAGCGGATTTAAGTCCTCTTAAATACTTGCGCCTAATAGGGGTTGTGGTTGTCGTGTTGCGGATTGGTAGTGCGTAGATTTCATTCAGGATCTGTTCTGCCAGATCTTTTGCACTGAGCGGCTGATCAGCTTTTTGCTCCGTGTCTAAGCTCATTTTCGGGACTCCCCACCTTGAAATAAGTTTTACTTCCCAGGGACCAGAACCTGTCTATTTATTACTTTCGAAAATCTAAGCAACATAACATTGGCATCACGGACGGGAATGGAGCACAGCGGATTTCCCGTCCGTGTGCATGGCTTCGTTCCGTTTTATTGCCTTTTCTGTATTTTCCCGGCAACGACTGCGAATTCCTTATTTTCCGAATCGAATGGTGAACCTGCGACATCTGAATAAAGCTTTTCAATTGACAACCCGCACCCCACAAATTCCCTCTCCAGCGCTTCGGGACTGAAATACTGCAACCAGTTATAGATGGTTCGAGTGCGTCCTGGTTCAATAATCGTATATTTGTCAAGAACTACTTTTTCTCTGTCGTACTTAAAGGTATTCAGAAATCCGTAGTACTTGCCTGTTGACCAAAATCCATTGAGGAGATTGGCCTCGTACATTGCCGTTTCTTCGCGTTGCTCAAATGCTTTCAGCGAATGCACATCGAGGAGAACGGAACCGTCAGGCTCCAGGAATGTATGAAATTTGCTCAGAATCTTTTTCCGCTGGGTGGGGCTGAGGGCACAGAAATCGCACATGATCATTAAAACGAGATGAAAGCGATCATCTGTTTCATACTCAAGGTAGTTCTTATCTACATAGCGGATGGGCAGTTCTTCTTTGCGTGCGATTTCCTGTGCGTACTGAATTGACCTTTTCGAGAAGTCTATCCCGGTCACATCCGCCTGGTGTATAGCCAGCTTCGTCGTATACAATCCTGGACCGCAGCCGAAATCGACAATCTTCGTCCCAGCTCCGACATTGAAATGGGAGGCTATCCATTCTACCGATCGATCGATAAATGCCGCATTACGGGATGAAACATCGATTTCCTCGTTCAGGTGAAAAGATAGCATTTGCTCTGACGTATGCTCATCCGTCCACAGGTCGCTTGCCGTATAGAATTCGAAAGGTTTAGGACGGGCGTTGATTTTTTCAAGTTGCTTAAACATGTCTTCTCCGAGCTTTTCTCTTTCACAAAATACTGCGAATCAGGCGCATCTATTTGCCGCCGCCTGCATTCATCTTGTTCGACAGTGAAATACTATGCCACCGACCAAAGTTGCTCGATAATTACTGTGGTCATCTCTGCAAGTTGCCATCCGCCTTCCGGACCGACAGGATTGCTGGCCGGGATCGACCCGTATCCGCCGCCTGATACTGAGCGTGTGCTGGGAACGTACGTGCCTGCGCCAGCCAACTGTACGAGGAACGTTTGGGTCGCTTTGCTGCGGGCCTTGATATAGACCCCGAAATCGAGGTAGTACTCAAATGGATTCGTCGCGAAGACGGCTTCGCCAAGCCGCAGCACATGCACTTCCGCGGGAACAGTCTCCCCGCGCTTCTGCGCCTCGAATCGCTCACTCACGCCCTGAAACCACTTCATGCGACGATAAGCACGAGTGATCGCGAAGTACCAATGCAGCTCCTGACGGGACGCGGGGTCAGCCGCCAGCTTTCGCTTCTCCTCCTGATATTCGTCGTGCAGCCGCTCGGCCTCTTCTGTGGCCGTTTGGACATCACTCTCTGTCAGCACTGTCATGGGCAAGTTCATGTCCACGACCTCGTGCTTCAGAATGGGGTCGCCCTTGAACTCCCTCTCAATGCAGCCAAGCGTCTCCTCCACAGCATTGGCGATACGCCGGGCGATTGCCTGGCGGGGGGTGTGCCCCCTGAGTTTCAACATCCGCTCAGCCCCATTCTTTCCGTAGAGCAAATGGGGTGACTGGTCACCTGCCGCGCTACACTGAGGGAGCAAGAAAAGCTCATCACCGAAGCGGCGACGCAGTTCTGTGCGCGTCTCGTACCAATAGTCGGCACTCAGGACAAGGGTGGTCTCGCTGACCTGGGAGGGGCATGGCACATTCACGGCGAGCCCAGTCAGGGTCCCTTCGTGATTGCGAGTAGCCAGCACACCGACACTGTGATCTTCGTAGCCCTCGATGTTACAGAATGCCGGCGTGTCAGTATTGCCGTACATCCTGGATGCGCCGTCCCTGTCCACCCAGCGCCGATTGCGCCCGATGACAGCGTAATCCTGTCCGAAAGCGACCTCTCCCGGCAGTCGAGAATTCCATGCATCGGCAATGGCTCGGGCAATTCGCTCGACAGCGAATTCAACGTAGTCCACGACGGGCATGGCATTCAGGTCTACGCCCGTGTCCGCAGAGGTATGGGCTGCCCCGACCGTCGGTACGCGCAATTCCGGCCCCGTGTGCGTGTGCGTGGCATTGAGGACGACCTTCATAGGGTTTAGCCCTGGGCACGACGCTGGCAGGCGCGAACGGACCGCATCACGCAAAGCATCCGGAATGGAGACGAAGTCGCAACTGACCATGACCGCGTGATCGCTCCCCGAGTCAAGCGCCAAGGCTGTCGCCGTGATGGCATCCGCGACCCCTTCGGAAACGCGGGCATGGAACTGTCCGGCAATAAGTACGGCCTGCTCAGGCGTCAGGTCGGTCTCGGCCCATCCGATTTTTATATTTGCCATGATAATCTCTCCGATATACTAAGGTCAAAACATTTTTTGCGGAATATGATGCAAAAAAATCTAAGATTTTTATAAAATATATGGCAGGATACCGCCGCTCGTGAGCGGCGGAGGAATGCCATCCTT
>CAZTBA010000096.1:0-16290 GCA_964611725.1 uncultured bacterium | reverse complement strand
CCCGGAACCTATTTCTATTGCATCTCAGCCGGACCGTCCTGGACGCTCGCCTGCGGAGATTTCTCCGTAGCAGATTCCCCAATCACCGTCGAGATCTCCATGAAAAGGATCTTCGATCCGAATGCGAATGGCTGGGTTTCCGGCGATGCCCACCTGCATACCTGGCGGGGCAGACAGCCGGACGACTTCGCAACGGCCTTCGCGGCGGAGGAAATCGACTTCGCAGGGATACAGTACTGGGGATTATATGCCGATAGGGAACATGTTGAACAACCTCCCGACCGCCCCGCTTTTGCCATCGGAAATGCTCTGGCAACTTCAGACGAAGAGGTGGAAATGCACTCGCCCTGGGGTCCCTGGGAGGATTCGACCGTTGTGGCCCTGCAAGACAGGTTGCCAGATTTACGCAGGGGTTTCGGATACCGTATGAACGCTCCGTTCTTCAGGGAGGCGAGAGCGCGGAGTTGCTCCATGATCGTGTACCAGGCACCCACATGGGCGCAATTTCCGGTTGATGTAGCCCTGGGACTGATCGACAGCGTGAATGTCTGCGATAACTACTTTTCAATCGCTCAACCGAACAGTGGCCCCTGGGGATATACACAATTCGATGTTCACGATCCACTTCAGCAGGAACCCTTCGGTATAGCTCTCTGGATATTCCAGAACTACTACCGTGTGCTCAACGCAGGGATCGCCCTGCCGGTTTCCGGAGGGAGCGCATACCCCGGAGGTGGTGGGGGCGGACCTGTGGGTATGAACCGGTTCTACGTCCGGTCCGAGAAACGGGATTCCCTGGACGACATCTTCGCCAACTGGCGGCGGGGCCGGACGTTCGCAACCAACGGTCCGATACTCATCGGTTCCGTTGACGGCATGAGCCCTTCTTCGGATAAGATCGGGGCCACACGAAACAGGAGTTCTCTATCGCTGCGGGTCATCTCTAACCGCCCTGTAAAACTCCTGCAATGGATAGGTGACGGCGAGGTGATCGCTGACAAAAGCCTCGATTCATCCGGAGATTACCAGGATGAAATGTGGGAGGTCGAACTGGACCCGCGTCCCTATCAGTGGATCGCTGCCAGGTGCTTTGGCGAGAGTGAGAGGACACTTTCCCCTGAAGGCGGCCGCATTTCTCCGCCGTTTATAACGGCACATACCTCTCCGTTTTATCTCGCCCGTTTTGACGAAACCTCCGAAATCAGGAAGAAGGTTGTTGATTCCCTGTTGAAGCACATTGATTGGATGCAGAATGTGATGGAAGGTACCGCTGTAACGGATTTTGCGGCTGAATCTTTCCCGAGCGATTCACTGGGGACAAAAGAAAGAGAAGAAGTTTTGGAGATCCTTAATTTAGCCCGCTATAACTACCGATCAAAAATTTAGATGTGGTCGGCGGTCTCCCTACTTGGGTTACTCTTTGCTGTAAAAAGGAGCCTGTGAGATGATTCGGAACCTGATCATGAGCGGCGGCGTAGCGCACGACTATGCCGGAACTTCACATATCCTGTCCGAAATCCTTGCCCGGGTTGGCATCGAGTCGGAGGTCCGTGAAGACTTCGATGTTTTTGAGGATGGCAGTCTCCTGAAATTCGACATGCTTACGCTAAACTGTGTCCGCTGGACCTGTGATCAGACTCCCGATTGGCGGGATGAATGGCATTTCGAGCTTTCAACTATGGCTCGGAAAGGTCTTCTGGATTTTCTCGCCCAGGGTAAAGGATTGCTTGCCCTCCATGCTGCCACTATCTGCTTTGACGATTGGCCGGAATATCAGAAGATCCTCGGTGCGTGGTGGGATTGGGGATACTCTGGACATGCCCCGCTCCGGGAGCACGCGATGCATGTAAGGACGGATGACCACCCCATTGTCGAGGGAATCGGGGACTTTGCTATTATGGACGAACTGTATACGAATCCCAGAATCACGGACTCAGTCGATCCTCTGATCGAAGCTGAATGGGAAGGGAAGGCACACCCGATCCTGTGGCTTCGGGAATATGGAAATGCCCGGGTATGCTACAACGCCCTCGGACACGGGGCTGAGGCATTCGAAAACCTGGCTTTTCAGATACTGATTCAGCGCTGCGCCCTATGGGTATCGAATAAGCTGGGCAAGGATTGATTCATAATAGAATTGTAGCTTTTGCACTTCCGAGGTAAAACTGCCTTAGGTCAGTGTTATCAGCGGCCTATCAGTGCAATCAGTGATTCGGAGGTGACTGGTCAAACGGTGACTGTACTTACCACCGATGACACTGATGTGCACTGATGCCGCTGTTTTTCCTTGACAAACTTCATATGAATTTAGTATCTTGCACCATCTTATGAAACAGCCAGATTAAATCACAGGAGTGGGCGATGAAATTTAACAGAATCTCTACAGAAATGGCTGTAATAATGGCCGGAGAAAACTTGCAGGGGGGTAGTATGCCCACTCCGTTCCGGGTCTCTGATATTTAAGTTCTTGATATATAGAATCTTATGAAGCCGCCGGAGGGAACGGCGGCTTTTGTTTTTCCGGAAGGTCGTGGGCATACTGAGACTCACGACTTTTTTTGCTTTGTAGGGGTGAGATATGACTGTTCTGGATGTGGGAAAGCTGACGAAAAGGTTCGGTGATGTCGAGATTTTGAGCGATGTCTCCTTTAAGATAAACCGTGGCGAAAAGGTCGGACTGATAGGGGAGAACGGTTCCGGGAAATCGACCCTGCTTAAGATCATAGCAGGGATCGAGGAGCTAACTATGGGAACTGTCTTTGTGCCAAAAGGACTCGTGGTCGGCTATGTCCCTCAGGAACCGGACTATCAGGAGGATAACACCTTTTACGAAGAGGTGCTGACAGTCTTCTCTCATGTCGAAGACCTGAAGTCGAGGATAGAACAGTGTGAGAAGTCCATGGCTGCCCCGGAAGTCTTCTCCGACAAGGTAAAGCTGGAAAAGGTGATGAAGGATTACTCACGACTCATTGGGAAACTCGAGAGCTGCGAAGGCTATTCTTACACATATAAAATCGGTTCCATCCTGGATGGGCTAAAGGTTTCGGAGGATGTCAGGAAGAGGAAGGTGACTTTGCTTAGCGGTGGCGAGAAGAATATCCTTGGGCTTGCGAAGGCCCTCCTCCAGAATCCGGATTTTCTCCTCCTCGATGAGCCGGCCAACCACCTCGACTTCGAAGGGCTTGAATGGCTCGAGGACTTCCTGGGATCGTACAAGGGTACGGTCATCATCGTATCCCATAACCGGTACCTCCTCGACAGGGTAACCGACCACATACTTGAACTCGAGGATACCAGGGTAACGGCATATCGTGGCAACTACTCGGACTACCGCAGGCAGAAGCTGAGGAAGCTTCTCGATCAGAAGGCAAGCTATGAGACACAACAGAAAGAAATCTTGAGACTCAGAAGCTTGATAGAGAGGCTTAAAAGTTGGGGCAATTACAAACAGGCGTTCAGCAGGGAGAAACGCCTCGGGAAGATCAAGGAGATCGAAAGGCCTAATTTGGAGCGCAGAGCAATCTCATTCGATATAAACCCCAAAGAATCAACAGGGAAGATTGTGCTCGATATAAAAGGCTATTCTAAATCCTTCGGAAAGAAGGTGCTTTTTCAGGACGTTGATGCCTTCATCACATATGGAGAAAGGATCGGATTGGTGGGGGCTAACGGAACAGGCAAAAGCACTCTCTTCAACGATATCACAAGGGACGCCGATTGGGAAAACCCGGGTTTCAGGATAGGGCCGAGGGTGAAAATCGGCTATTATTCCCAGGAGCATGAGACCCTCGATTTCGAAAACTCCATCTTCGGAGAGATGAGGCAAGTCGGCCTGACAAATAAGGGGGAGGCAATGCGGTATCTCGCGAGGTTCCTGTTCAGATGGGAGGATCTCGACCGTGAGGTCGCGAGCCTGAGCGGGGGTGAGAAAAGCCGACTTCAGCTCGCCAAGCTTCTGATCATGGAACCCAATTTCCTCCTCTTGGATGAACCAACCAACCATCTTGATGTGAAATCACGTGAGGTGGTGGAGGATGCTTTGGAGGAGTTTGAAGGTACGATATTTGTGATTTCACACGACCGATACTTCCTCGATAAGGTCTGCACGAGGATAATGGAGGTAAAGAATCCTGACCTGATAAGCTATAACGGCAATTTCTCCTATTTTTGGAGAAAGAGGAGAGAGGAAAACAGGATAGATAGGCCTGCCCGCTCTATACAGAAAGATAAATCTAAAAGGGGTCCTGGCCTGCGTTCTACCACAGATGGTATGGTGGAACTGGAGAAGAAGATAGAATGGTTTGAGAAGGAGAAATCAAGGATCGAAGGTGAGATAGAAATAGCTATGGCCCGCGGGGATGACGACCGATCGTCCTATCTGTTTAAGAAACTGGACAGGGTATCCTCAAAACTTGGGGATCTCTACTCAGAATGGGAAAGGGTAGCAGAGGAAATCCGGTGAGATAGAGAATAGGGAATTTGCAGCATCGATGGGTACAGCAGAAAATTTGAGAGCTTTACCTGAAAACTGCCTGGAAGATAAGTCTTTTCGAACATCGGGCTGTTTAATATAGTAGAAACCCAGTGAGGTATAGAGGAGACGGTTAATGCAGCGGACCGACGAAGAGCTTATGACCTGTTTCCAAAGGGGGGATAGCACCTGTTTCAACCTTTTGGTCTGGCGTTGGCAGAAGGCTGTAACGAACTTCGTCTACAGGTTCATTGGGGATGAGGAGGAGTCAAGAGATATTACCCAGAAGGTTTTCCTCCAGGTCTACAAGCATGCAGGGAAATATAAGCCTACTGCTAAGTTCTCGACGTGGCTGTATCGGATCGCCATTAATCTCTGTAAAAACTGGATTAAGAAGAAAAAATTAGGTCTGCTCATATCCCTCAATAAATCCTTTGAGGATCGTAATGGTGAAGCATATAATCTGGAGGATACGCTTCCGGACCCATCTCCGTCCCTGGATGCGCAGATCCACCAGAGGGAGGTGGAGCACCTGATCAAGAAAGCGATCCTATCTCTTTCGGAGGATCAACGGGTAGTGGTGATTATGCGTCAATATCAGGAACTACCGTTCGCGGAGATCGCCTCGGTACTGGACTGTCCGATAAGCACGGTGAAATCCAGAATGCATTATGCCCTGAATCACCTGAGAAAGATCTTGCAGGGTTACGGAATAGACGAATATGATTATTAATAGAATGTGGAAGGGGAGTGATGATTTATGGATTGTGATGAGGTAAGAGGATATCTGTTAGATTTTCTGTACAATGAACTCTCTGATGAGCAGCGGATGGAAGTGGAGGAACATTTGGCCTATTGCGAGGCCTGTCTTAAGGAAAAGGCGTCGTTGGGCAAGACGATGGAAGTTTTGAAAAATTGGAAAGATGTTGAGCCGAAGACGGATCTTATCTTCGTAGATCAGAAGTCTCCTTTAAAGGAACGTATTTCGGGTGGCTTGTCATGGCTCCCTCGGCCTGCGGTCCGAACTGTGGGTATAGCGGCTTTTGTCGTCATGGCATTTCTGACAATACTTTCGGCTTTGCACACGGAGTGGAGGGTTGAAAATGGGTCGCTGAGTGTGAAAATGAGCCTGTTCGGACCGAAACAGCCGGAGCACATGATTGTGGAGACCCCAGAGGGTGAAATCTACCTGATGGCCGGACAAAGGGAGATGGATGAAAGATATATCGGGCAGCTTCAGGCTATGGCCTATGTTATGGAATCCGTTATCTACGCTAGTGAGCAGCGGCAACGGAGGAGTTTCCTGCTGGCGTTGGGACAGGTGTTTGAGGAGCTACAGAGGCAAAACCAGGGTGATAAGGAAGTTATACAATGGCGGTTAGATAACCTGGAAAACCACGTGATAGAACTGAAAAGGACTAATCTGCCATAACATTCTGAATAACGCTTCTAAGGATGTGAAGGGGAAGGAGGAAATTATGAGACAATGGATTTTAAGGTCATTCGTGTTGACTACAGTAGTCTATATGGCAGGCCCAATCTATGCAAAGGGTAGTGAGCAGTTGAAAGACGACATTGAGATAATGTGTGGCATCTTTGACAGGACAACTATCGGTCAAAGGACCAGCCCCATGGGAATAGTCCTGAAGGAGAACTGTCGGGGGTTCTATCTGGATGGATATGGCGCCGTGTTTGTAATCCAAGCGTCCGACAGGGCTATGGTAGAGCTCCTTGGATCTTCCAAAAGAAACCAGGTAAGCGTGGTTGTACGACAACCCTCAGAACCCTCCAAGGAGAAAGAGCAGTCCGAGCTTATCAGAGAACTTCTGGAATCCTATAAGGGAAAACAGCCGCCTGAACTGGGCGAAGACGAGGTTGCTATACTGAAAGAACATTTCTCTGATTTATTTGCCAGATATGGCCCGACTATCAGGGGACTCAAGGAGGATGATTGGCTGACAGTGGTAATATTCCGTCATACTCTTAGCGAATGGGTGAAATCGACTTTGATAATACGGGTGAAGGAAAAAGTTCTGGAACAATATCAGTCAGGCAAAATAAATATGGAACGCTTCAAAAAGGAAGTGAAGTTCATAGAGTATTAAAGGAACGATACGAATAGGAAAAATGCTTGGACCCGTGAACACCCGGGTTAAGCTGATAGATGCAAAATTTGAAAAGATAGAAATTTTCCTTTTCGGAGGACAAGTTTTTTGCTATTATCATGTTTCCATTACTTTTTCATTGAACTTTTGTATCCTTTACGGTGTCTTATGTAATAGCTTTATCTCCCACTGTCAGAGATCCTTTCATTTTCAACCTTAGAATAATGTCTGAATGAAACAGTGATTTCAGGGCCCGTCACTGCAAATGGGTAAAGATTACTCACACCCTCAAGTAGTTGCACAACAGTACCTTAAATTATTCCTGTGATTTAAATTGGGTAGTTATTACGCATTTTCTCTCTTTTCATGTCTCTTGTGTAGTGAGACAGTATCTTCTTGGTAGTATATGTAAGCTATTGATAATATTTAACATATTCTTTCCCTGGAGTCAGATTCAATGTTTGTGGCACGGGAGTTGCGGACTGAATATGGAGTTTTGGAAGAGTTGATAACAAGTATCACATACAGGTTGGAGGACACCCTTGGAAGGTAATCTGATAAGTGTAAAGGATATCGAGAAAATATACGATCTGGGATTGGAAAAAGTCCATGCACTTAGAGGTTTATCCATGGAGGTAGAAAAAAATGAGTATTTGTCCATAATGGGTCCTTCGGGATCGGGGAAATCTACGCTTATGAATATACTCGGATGTCTGGACACTCCCACATCGGGCTATTATGGACTGCAGGGGGAAAGCGTCGGCGATATGAACGATGATCAATTGGCAGATATACGCAACAGGAAGATAGGTTTCGTTTTTCAGACTTTTAACCTCCTTCCGAGAGCTGATACTCTGAAGAATGTCGAGCTGCCGCTCATATACAGTAGAATACCGGCCAGGGAAAGACAGGAGATGGCTGTCAGGGCAATTGAGTCAGTGGGACTTGCCGACAGGATGCATCACAGACCTAATGAGCTTTCAGGTGGTCAGAGGCAGAGGGTGGCGATAGCAAGGGCGATAGTGAATGGTCCGTCCATACTCCTGGCAGACGAGCCCACGGGTAACCTTGATAGTAAGACGGGAAATGAGATACTTTCCATCTTCGAAGAGCTGCACGGACGGGGAAACACTATAATACTTGTTACGCATGAAGACTATATAGCCAGGCATAGTGGGAGGATAATACAGCTCTTAGACGGGGTTATAGAGAAAGAGGAATATCTGTAGGGAAATGCTGTTATTGAGAATTTGGCGCGATACCGCTGGTTGGCAACTGTGCTGTTTGTATGCGCATTAATCCTGATTGTTTGATGTGAGTATTCTAAAATGAACCAGGTCAATACTAAAGCTGTGATCTTGCCCTTGATGCTCTCAATCCTGTTTTTATCGTGCTCCTCTGTTGATCAACCTGATAACTTTGTGACGCTCAGAGTGGAAAAAAAGGATTTTGTGAATAAGGTAACAGTCTCAGGAGTCATAGAGGCAAGTAAAACATATACCATAGCATGCCCTGCTATCTGGACGGATGCTACGGTTACTTATCTGATTCCTGAAGGAACGTATGTCAACAAAGGGGATACTGTTTGCGTTCTCGAAGCCAGTGAACTGGAAAACAGCTATAAAGGAGCGGTAAAGAACCTTGAAACGGCAAAGGCGGAATATAATAAAAGTACCGCTAACCTGAATCTGCAATATTTGCTTCTTGAATCACAGGTCAGGACAATAGAATCATCGACCGCGATTTCTCAATTGGATTCCTCACGACTAACCTTTGCCTCACCGGTACAGCAAAAACTAATTCAGCTTGAAATCGAGAAAGCTGAAATCGAAAAAAACAAGATTCAGAAGAAACTGGAATTCTTAAAGGTTATCAACAAGTCCGAATTAAGAAAAATGGAGATGAGAATAAAACAGGCGGAAAACAGGGTCGCCCGTGAAAAAGAGAAATTGGATAAGTTGATTCTTAAATCAGATATTACCGGCATGGTGATATACTCAAGACTGTGGACGTCCGGCTATAAAGTTAAAGAAGGAGATATCGTGTGGGACAACATGCCCCTGATCCAGATCCCGGACATGTCGGAGATGCAGGTGAAATTGATGGTTAATGAAACGCATTTCAAACAAATTGAAAAGGATCAGAACGTTAGAACAACCGTTGATGCGTATCCTGATATAAAACTTAAAGGGAAGATCACAAAGAAAACACCTATGGGAAAGCCGATTAAGAGGGGTTCTGAGGTAAAAGTCTTTGAGGTGTTCGCTTCAGTCGATAGTTCAGACTTTAAGATTCAACCCGGTTTATCTGTTTCCTGCGATGTCATTTTGGAGTCAGTCCAAGATACAGTTATCGTGCCATTGTTTGCGGTTTTTGAAGATGATAGTTTAAAAGTTGTATATATAAAGGATGGAGAAAAGTATAGAAAACAGACCGTAGAATTAGCCTGTAACAGCGATAACTATGCAGTTGTTTCTGAGGGATTAGTAGGAAATGAGGAAATAACCTTAGCCGAACCACCTGAGGAATTAATACTATATTGAGGGGTAAATTACATGAAAAAACTGCTTCTCATCTGTATCACGCTTCTATTATGTTGCAGCCCCAAGGTAAAGACGAAAGTCCAAACGGCTTCGGTGAAGCGGGGCGAATTTGATATCAATGTCGTTGAGACTGGTGAGATACAGGCGACAGAGTCGTTAAATATCTCATCTCCCCCGATGTCATGGAGATTTGGCAGATTGAAAATCACGAAAATCATTGATGATGGTACGGAAGTTTCTGTGGGAGATACGGTAGTTTTATTCGATCCGTCGGAAGTTCAAAAGGCAATAGTCGACGCGAATGCCGAGCTGGAAATTGCAAGGGCTGAGCTTGAGAAACTAAGGGCCGAACAGGGATCGAGGATTGAGGAATTGGAAGCAGATTTAAAAGTCGCTGAAATCTCCTACCAGATATCGCAGATTGAGTTAGAACAGGCGACATACGAATCTGATATAAAGAGGAAAGAAATCGCTCTTAATCTGGAAAAAGCAAAGATTTCCCTCGATAAGGCAAAGGAGGAAATAGAAAATCAGAAGAATATACACGTCGAGGAATTGCACCAATCAGAACTGAAAATCAAACAATTGGAAAACAACCTGGAAGAGGCTAACAAAACCATGAGGGACTTGACGGTGTTGAGTCGAGGTTCCGGGGTGGCCATTATACGGAAGAACTGGTATACCAGAAACAAGTGGCAGGTTGGTGATCAACCCTGGTCTGGTTCGCCTTTGATTGATCTTCCGGATCTCAGAGAATTGAAAGTGGAGACGGAGATCAACGAGGTCGATATTTCAAAGATTAAGTTGGACCAGGAAGTTGAGATCCGTTTAGATGCCTTTTCGGATACTGTTTTTGCCGGGAAGGTGATATCAATTGCTGCACTGGCAAAATTCAAAGATAGAGAGGAAAAATCAAAGATTAAGGTTTTTCCGGTTGAGATTCTGATCGCTGGTACTTCGAAGAAATTAATGCCGGGAATGACTGTCAGTTCTAAGATTATAGTAGACAAAATCGACGATGTCTTATTCGTACCTCTGGAAGCGATAATTAAAAAGGAAGATGGTGATTTTGCTTATGTAAAATCCGGTAATTCATTTAAAGAAAGGAAGGTAACTGTCGGGCTTGCCAACAATGATTATATAATAATTGAGGAAGGATTGGAGGAAGGGGACAAAGTTGCTTTATCGGATCCTTTTCAAGAGAATAATGAAAAAAAGAAAAGAAGTGAAGTATAACGTAAGGCCGGTTATGGGTTTGTCTCTGTTTTGCCTTGCGCTTCTGCTCGCCTGCTCATCGGCCAAGGATGCCCAAAGATATGAGATAAAGAAGGGTGAATTCATCGCTGCGCTCAATGAGACCGGTGATTTAGAAGCGGTCAAATCCCGTGTCATAACGATCCCGTTTATAGGTTGGAAATATGGCAGCAGTATGAATATTATTGGCCTTCTGGATCATGGTGCTCAGGTCTCTTTGGGGGACTCCGTCGCACAAATAGACGAATCGGGGGTAATGAAATTCCTGATGGAAAAACAGAACAGGCTGGAGGTTGAAAGGGCTAATCTCAAGAAACTACTTGCGCAGCATAGAAGTCGATTGAAGGGATTGGAAACGGAACTTGCATCGGCTGAAGCTTCTCTGAATCTAAACAAAATACAGTTGGAAAAATATAAATTCGAATCGGAGCGGAAGAGGAAGATAAAGGAACTGGAATATGAAAGACAGATGATTCAGTTCAACAAAACTCGGAAGAACTATCGTTTAACTCGAACTATTCTGGAAAATGAACTGAAAATTCAAGAGCTTAAGATATTTCGCTTGGAGAATGATATAGAAGACGCTTACAATGCATTGTCGCAGCTCACGATAAGAAGCCCGTTAAATGGTATTATGCAACTGTTGGAGAGCAGGCGGAGCCGGCAGATGGTAAAAATTGGCGATGAACTCTACCAGGGGCAAAGATTTGCATGTATCCCGGATTTGAGCCAGATGAAAGTGAAATCTACGGTGAATGAGACCGATATCGGGAAAATAGGTTTGGGTCAGAGAGCAGAGGTCAGACTGGACGCTTTTCCCTCAATTCCTTTTGAAGGGGAAATTATAGAAATTGGAAGGTTAAGTTATAAGAAAGATGAAAAATCTCGAACCAAGGTTTTTGATATTGTGATATTGCTGAATGAATCCGACCCGATATTAAAACCGGGGATGACTGTGAGATGTGAGATATTTACAGCTCAACTCGAGGATGTCTACTATGTTGGGAGTGATTGTATCATAAGGGAAAATGGGAAATACTATATTGTTATCCAGGAAAGGGGAAATAATGAGAAATGTGAGGTTAAGATGGGACCTCGCAATAATAAATTCACCGTTATTTACGGAGATTTTAGAGAAGGTCAGAGAGTATTGCCGTTAAGCGAGATCGATGAAGAGAATCTGGTGAAGGTGGGGTTATAGCCCCTGATAGTAGAAATATTGTAGGAGTCATGCAATGCAGATAGAAGAGAACATGAACGTTGCAATGGGTGGATTGCTTCAGCATAAGTTCAGATCGTTCCTTACCATGTTGGGAATTATCTTTGGGGTGGCGGCCGTGATAGCGATGTTGTCCATCGGTGAGGGTGCAAAAAGGGATGCTATCGCAAAATATAAAGAATTGGGTGTGAACAATATAATCATTCGGGATAAAGATCTCAGCGATTCTGAGTTGGAGGAAGCAAGGGCAAAATTCTCACAGGGGTTATCCATTGCTGATGCCGACGCAATAAAGGAAATTGTGCCTTCGGTCGTAGAAGTTGCACCGCAGGCGGAAAAGGATACCGAAGCAAAATATGAGGATAAATCTGGCAAAGCGACTATTATTGGAATTACACCTGCTTTCAATGATATACTTAATTATTCAGCGGGAAAAGGCATATTCATAAACGAGGATCATTATGTTCGCAAGCTAAAGGTATGCGTTTTGGGCGCGTCTATTGCCAAAGAATTGTTTCCTTTTGAAGATCCGGTTGGCAAAAGTGTGAAATTGGAGGATCAGTGGCTTGAGGTCATCGGGGTGATGAGAAATAAATCTCTATTCACCGAAACGGTAGGCGAATTGGCATCCAGAGACCTTAACAATGATATATACGTTCCTTTAACAACTTTTTTTAATCGGTTCGTAAGGGAGAAAGAGCTGGAGAGCGAGGTTAAGCAGATTACCGTTAAGACTGAAAGTTCCAAGCAATTGATTGAGACCGCCGATATTATTGGGAATCTTTTGAACAGACGTCATTTTGAGAACGACGATTATAGCATTATTATTCCGTATGAATTACTGAAACAAGAGGAAAAGGAGCGCCGGATATATAACTTTCTACTCGGATCAATTGCGGCCATATCTCTGTTAGTGGGTGGCATTGGTATCATGAATATAATGCTTGCGACGGTTATGGAAAGAACACGGGAAATCGGTGTTAGAAGGGCGATCGGTGCTACGAAAAAAGATATCCTGACCCAGTTCCTGACCGAGGCGGTAGCCATCAGTGTTACCGGTGGTTTGATAGGTGTGTTTTGGGGGCTGACGATTTCCTTTTCCATCTCCTTAGTGACGGACGTTAATACCAGTGTTACGTCGTATTCGGTCTTCATAGCCTTTTTCTTCTCCGTTATGGTTGGGATAACGTTCGGTTTCCTGCCCGCGAAAAGGGCGGCGGAGTTAAAACCCGTCGAAGCACTCCGGTATGAGTAGAATCAAGGTTACCATTGCCGGTATTTCATAACTCTCCCCTGAAAAAGATAGCCACGATTAAGAGATTTTTTGCGAAGCTTTTATCGCCTGTTCCTGCAACCTCATCCCCGTCCCCTCTCCGCTCGTGGATAGGGGAGATTTAACCCTTACATGGGAAAGAAGTGGGTATTGGGCCAAGAAGATCAGGTATCGGGAAGTCCGAAAATATTTCGAAGATTGCTTAAATTTCGTCTCATAAGCCTTCAGCAGTTAGCTACTAGAGATCGGCCAGAAGCTGACCGCCAATTGCTGATCGTTTACCTTATCCGAGGAGGCTTTTATGGTTTCGCTCAGGAACTTAACCCGAGCTTCAGGGGTTTTTATATTGTGTTTCTTGATCCTTGGCGCTGTCGCTAAGAACGCAAGGGCACAGAATCCGAGGGTACTGACCCTCGAGGAGAGCATCGCTATCGCTCTTGAAAAGAGTTATGACATGAATGTCCTGGAGGAGGATGTAATCAGCGCTAAGGAAAATCTGAAAGCAGCGAAAAATAAGTTTCGGACCAATGCCAGTCTGAGTTTTCAACTCCCCGATTTTACGGAACGGGTAACTGAGATCCCGGTGGCAAATCAACTTCCGGTATTTAATACTACAGGTACCCTGCGTTTTCAAAGTGAACTCAATATCGAGCAGCCGCTTCCCACTAACGGCTCCATTGCCCTTCAATCTCTAATATATCGTCGTAACATCTCAACCTTACTGTCCGAAGAGAACGATAAAATTAAGCAGAATGGATCCTACATTTCCCTGAGTCTCGTATTTAAACAACCTCTTTTTACCCTCAATAGCTTGAAGTTGGGTCTGAAAAGGGGAGAGTTGGATTTTGAAAGAGCCACTCACGGGATCGATCGCGCCAGGGCAGAGTTGGTTTACAGTGTTAACAGTGAATTTTACAATCTCTATAAAGCTACACGAAGTGCTGAGATTGCCAGTGAACAGGTTAAACAGCGGCAGGAATCCTACGACATCGCCCTCAGCAAATATAAATCCGGGCTGATCGCTGAAGTGGAGGCATTGCAGTTGGAGGTGGATCTGGCTGACAGCAAGAATAACCTCACTGTAGCTAAGGGCAGTCTGGAAAGGCAAAAAGATGATTTCAAACAGCTCATCGGATTGAACCTGGACGAAGACATAGCTGTGTCCACTGCTGTAGAATATAAGCCTATCAATGTAGATTTAGATAGAGCTGTTGCGGAGGCCTTAAAAAACCGACCCGAAATCCGGGAACGGCAAATTTACTACGAGTTGGCCGAACTAAATGTCAAAGAAGTAGATAGCCGAAGCGAGATCAGGGGAGATCTGTATGCCTTCTACGATCTGACCGGGGTTAGCGATGCCAATCTGCCGGAGGATGCGACTATCCAGGATCTCTTCCAGTCCAGTTGGGACAATATTAAAAGGAGACCCAGAAATCGTGGCGTTTCCTTTAATGTGACCGTCCCGCTTTGGGATTGGGGAGTCAACAAAGCAGAAGTAGCTTCTGCCAAGGCAAATCTCCGTAGGACTAAGTTGAACCTGGAAGAAACGGAGAAAACCATTAGGCGGGAAATACGGGCACTGGTCGGCAGGATCAATGAAGCCCAGGAAAGGGTGCAGATACTGGAAAAAAGCAGGGAAGTGGCAAGGAAAAGCTACCAGATCAGCTTAGCACGCTTCGAGAACGGCGATATCACGAGCCAGGATCTGGCCTTGGTGCAGGGACGGTTGACTTCTGCCGAGATGGCCTATCTTGAGGCTTTTATCGCTTACAAACTGACCTTGGCCGACTTGAAGAGAAAGACCCTGTGGGACTTCGAGAAGGGCAGGAGCGCCGAAGATGAATAGGGCAATCTTTGATAAAAATAACCTCGCTGGTAACCGGTGGTCGCTCCTGTATTTCCCCCGGTTCAATAACCAAGATTGACCGTCAAAACCGGTATGGAGTGCCCCACTCCAACCCTACCCATTTTGCCGATTGCCGCCATAGCGATCGCACCGGGCAAGAGCTTGATGTCCATCCCTTGAAGTGCTGAATCCATCTTAGAGGATTTTCTCGAAAAGGCCCGGAAGGTGAGGGTGAATCCGCCGAGGCTTCCCAGCGCCGAGGTTGTGAAATACGCCAGGTCATCGAACTTCCTTTCGGTATCCACGAGATAGGTAATACCGAGGGCCAAAAGCCCACCGGCGACCTGTCCGCTTGTGATGATAAGTCCTTCGCTGAAACTGAAATTCTGACCCTGCAAAAGCCTGTTTCCCACACCGAGCCCCGCAATTGATCCCAGAGTTATCACAGCGGCATAGGCTTTTTCCTTTTCTGTTCTCGTGGCATCCACAATGGGCAGGGCCAGATGGGCTCCCAGTATACCGATTGCCCTGAGCACATAGGCGTCTCCCCTGGTGTAATCCTCTCGCCTGGAGAGCCAGTTCCCAACGCCGAGTCCAAGGCCCGAAAATGCCAGGACATTGGCATCCGCGAGCCTCTGTCTCTTCTCATTTTCATAGAGGCCCATCGCATAAGCTGTGCCAAATCCTATGCCAATGCCGAAATCACCGGTTACACCGATTAGCTCTGCCTGATCGATATTTAAGTGGAGCCAGTTCGCCGCCTTGAAGCCCACGAGAGAGCCTGCAATGCTGCCGAAGGTGGCAAAAGCCAGTTGACTTCGGGTGGGTTCCTCATCCTGATCTCGAAGCAACAGATCCTCGAGAATCAACCCGTAGGCGATGCCCCTGGTGGCGCCATAAAAGCTCATCATCTGATTGGCTTTGTTGACTGGGATGTTCCTGGTGATGGCATAAGGTATATAGAACCCGCCAGCACCCACCAGCATATAGGTTGCCACTGCGCCGCGCGAATCTGATACGTCCAGGAATAATGGCACCGCCCATCCATAAAAGCCCAGAGAAAGCAGGGTCTGCCCGAAGATTAGGCCTCCCCGACCTTCCTGGTTGATCAATACCCTGTGGTCAAGGGATTGGGTCCGGTGTGTCACATCCTTACGGAAGGCCTCCACCTCTTCCCGTGACATAAGGGAACGACGCCTTGCCAACTTCCCGTTCACGCGGTAGGCCACTTCCAGAACGTAAGAGGTGTCGTTTACCTGGAAAATTCGGGCATGGAGGAAGCGTTTTACATCCGGGAAGATCCCCAGTTTGCGTTCCAGATCAGGTGTAATCTCCGTCACGGTGCCACTTGAATCAATCGGAACCTGCACTTCTATCTGTGACTCCTGAGCTATGGCTGAAGTCCCAATTAGAAGAATAATCATCAATGCCTGAAATATTGTCTTCATCTTGTCTCACCTCTTCCAAAGCCCGACCTTCGTGCTTTCAAACTTGGCCCGGTCGTGAAATCCGCATGGGATTCTCCTGACTGAAAGCTGCAGAGGGAACTCCATCCACCGGCAACCAGGAACGGTAGGGT
>CAZTBA010000095.1:0-16318 GCA_964611725.1 uncultured bacterium | reverse complement strand
CCTGTCAATCTCCTGGCAGCGTAGAACTGGAGCCAATCGCTATGCAACGGTCACCCTCAATTTCCCCAAAACTCTTTCAAAAAACTTCTTGACAATTCCAAGGTGTATTTGTATAGTTTTTGGATTTCCCGATTTACACATTAAATATTGATTCAATTCCACTGTTCTGATACCGTCGTCGGTGTCTATTCCGTGAGTTATGGCAGTAGATCGGCCACAGATATGGTGAGCATTACTCACTGATATCAATGGAGGAATAAGAGAATGAAGAGAATAGAGTTGGCATTAACACCCCTTTCAGTCCTGCTGATTATATCCTGCTCTGCTATTATCTATGCTTCAGAAGTAAAGATCACTGCCGACTACCCGGAGGCAAATGACCAGTTCGGATATTCAGTTTCCATCAGCGGGAACTATGCCATAGTTGGGGCCCATCAGAACAGTAGCTTTAGAGGCGCAGCCTATATTTTCTACTACGGCGGGGCTGCTTGGGACATACAGGATACACTCAAAGCCAGCGATGGGACAGCAGGTGACTATTTCGGAGAGTCCGTTTCTATCAGCGGGGACTCCGTTGCCATAGTCGGTGCTGTTGGGAAAACCGCAGCCTATATTTTCAGACGCAGTGATACTTCCTGGGTCCAAGAGGATATACTCACTGGTAGCGGCCAGTTCGCACGCTCAGTCTCTATCAGCGGGGACTACGCCATAGTTGGAGAATATCAAGATGATGTATTTGCCGGCGCGGCCTATATCTTCGAGCGCAATGGTACCTCTTGGAGCCAACAAGCGAAACTCACTGCCAGCGACGGAGTTACGTTGGACTTTTTCGGATATTCCGTCTCCATCAGTGGTGACTATGCCATAGTTGGGGCTTACCAGAAAAATGGCACGGGAGACGACAGAGGGGCAGCTTATATCTTCGAAAAGCCGGGAGAAGGTTGGGCTGACATGACGGAGACGGCTCAGCTCAGAGCCAGCGACGGGGTATTAGGTGACCAGTTCGGATATTCCGTCTCCATCAGTGGTGACTATGCCATAGTTGGGGCAAATCAGGATGATAGCAAAAAAGGTTCAGCCTACACCTTCTACCGAGGTGCCGGTACCTGGGGTCAACAGGCAAAACTCACTGCCAGTGACGGAGCGGCAAATGACGAGTTCGGACATTCAGTCTCTATCAGCGGAGACTATGCTTTAGTCGGAGCCTGGAAGGATGAAAGTACTGCAGGATCTGCCTATTCTTTCCTGCGTAGTGGCACAAGCTGGGACGAGAAATCTAAGGCAACGGCCAGTGATGGAGTCGCAGGAGACCTTTTCGGATGTTCTGTTTCTATAGGTGGGGATTACGCGATAGTTGGAGCCTATGGGGATAGTACCTCGGGACAGAACGATAATAATAGAGGTGCAGCCTATATCTATCACTCCATAGACGACCTGTCGCTGCCTGTGGAGCTTAGCTCCTTCACCGCAGAGCCTGGTGATGGTGAGGTTACCTTAGAATGGGTTACGGAAAGTGAGACCAATAACCTCGGCTTTAACATCTACAGGAACCTTTCAGAGAACGGTTCTTATACCAAGGTAAACGATAAACTAATAAAAGGCTCTGGGAATTCCACCTTCCAGAACTTCTATTTCTTCAAAGATGTCGATCTCTCAAATGGGGTAGCTTACTGGTATAAACTTGAAGATGTGAGTTTCGAGGGAAGGACAATTATGTATGGTCCTGTCATAGTTATCCCTACAGCCAAACCGATGCCGGAAAGATATGCCCTTTACCAGAATTACCCTAACCCCTTCAATGCCGAAACAGTCATAAGATACGCTCTTCCCAAGAACGGTCATGTTAGGCTTTTGATATTCGATATAATGGGCAGGAAGGTGGATGTGCTTGTGGATGGAGACATGAGTTCAGGTTACCATTCAATATCCTGGAATTCCAGGAACCTCGCAAGCAATATATATGTATACCAACTTGAAGTAGACGGCAGAGTTACCGAGACCAGAAAAATGATCCTGATGAAGTAACTAAGTGGTATAACGATTCAGAATACAGCGTGAGAATAATTGACATCAAGCACTAACGGGAAAATTCAAATTCCTTCCCGCGCAGATTGACACATTTTCCTCTGCAGGTCAACAAGAATTTCTCTTTTCCCTTCGATTTCCCGCTATTGAGGCAGGCTCTGCCCTAAACCTGATTCCTGCCATTTCTTCATTTCAAATCCTTATTCCAAATGCGTTTTTCCCACCCTCGAAAGGCACGAAATTCATCTTTTCTACACCCAGCCAGTAAGCGGCCTCCTCCATAACTTCCCCGTGATGTGTCTTTGCGACCGAATAGTGGTGCTCGCAGCCATTTACCATTATAGTGTTAACAAGGTCGATAACGGGGACATCGGGCCGGAGTCTAATATCAGCGTATGCTCCGCGGAAAGCCATAGGGGTATCTATGATCTCACCTTCGACAAGTAACAACCTTTCACCGGAAAGGCCGCTGAAGCGAAGCAGAGTTACCGGCCCCGTAGCCAAAAGCTCTTCGTAAACAACCCCCATTGAGGATTCACCGGGGGCAGTACCGAGTATCGAGTGCTCTGTGGCGACGGGCCTCGTCCCTCTTCGGCTCAGCTTGCCGGGAGAGGCACCACAATGCCACATCCCTATCGTATTCTCCTCCTCGTTGAAGGAGACCATATCGAGCAGTGTGGGGAGTCCCTCTTCTACGACCGCATAGTGAGAAGCCATCATACTTATGAGACCGAGAAGGTCGGCCTCATCGGAAACAGGTATTCCTATATCACCGAGCATTGCCATTGTCGCACATGGTGTAACTCCGTAATTATCGACAAACTCCGGCCAGCACCTGATGGCAATACCTGTCCACCCCATCTCCTTACACAATCCCTCTATGGCCAGAAAAGCGCGTACAGCTTTCTCCATATCCTTTTCAGTGCAGTAAACTGCAACCTCGGAGCTCACCTCTTCGAGCTTGGAAGCAACTTCTATGTTGTCGGCTTCGTCCATGAGCTTAAATACAGTGGAAAGGTCCACCCTGTCTACGCTAACTCCGAACCGATCCTTCACTTCCATTTCGTTGAAATTTGAGCCGTAAAAACCAGGTACCCTGGAGCTTCCAAGTATTCCGACGGTTGACCCCGATAGGTTCTTAATCACTCCCGCGGCCCTGATGCTCCTAAGTATCTCCGCCTTGACTTTTTCAGGTGTGCCGAAGATCCACTTGTATGGAATACCTCGAGATTGGAATATGCTGGCGTAGAAGTTCTCGCAGCAGAACGAATTTGCTCTCAGAGCACTTCCTGTTGGCTCCGGTATTCCCCAGAGTATAATCGGGATTCCGATCCTTTTTACGAAGGATGCTAACTCCAGGGCAAGTTCACCTGAGGCAAATGAAGTGTTCTGGACAAGGAGGAGATCGGTCTTAGAGTTCCAGAAACGTTCGCACAGGTCCTTTATTGATTCTGGTTCGATTACCGCCTCCTCAGAGGCGATCACATCTATCTCCCACTCACTGGCCCATCTCTGGACGCTGAGCCTGGCTACATGGTAGTTCTCCTTGGCCAGCTCCCTGTCAAAATTAGACTGCGTCACACCTACAAAGCCCAGACATGGCTTCTCCATAACTGACCTCCTTATCATTCCCAGTTCAGAAACAGCGTTACGGGTTGGTCGGATCTGTAAGAAAGGCTCAGCCATCCATCCATGTAATCGAACCTCAGACTTTTGCCTTTGCACTCTACAGATTTCGGGGCATTGACACAGTAAGCCAAAAAGTCACCGCCTTCGTAGAGGCCGACCTCGGTCGATCCGGAAAGATGTTCTATGCCGGTTATCCCCTTAGGGGAAATATACTTATTTACGAGCCCTATGGGTGCAAAATTCCTTTCGAGAGGCACTATCACGAATAGTTTAACCCCGGAATCGCTGAGCGAAAACCTCCACTTTTTGTCCTTTCCCATTATCCTCGCCTCGCCCGAGAAGTATTCCCTTACAGCGAAGGTGTCCCCTTCGATCCCTGGCACATCAGATGGGCTTATATAGGTTCTGATCTCACCGCCTCTGTCCCTTATGTTGAAAGCAGCGAGGATCCCCGAGAAACCACCTCTGTTCCATACCTTGAGGGCAACAGGCTCCGATCTGGGATTTCTCAGGAGACAGTCCTCCGTGGGAAGACCAGGCTGATCACACCTCAGGACTCTTCCGTCGTTGAAGACCAGCGGCCACATCACTTTCCAGTCAGTCTCATCAACTCCATCGCTCACATATACGGGCCCTCCGCTTACTGCCCTCAAAACCGCATGGTTTATCGCATGTGTATGATATGACCACCACATGTCGAAGTCGGGCCAGGTAAGGTTGCCGTAGTAGAAGGAGTTATAGGTGTTCTGCAAGGCATGCTCCCTGAAATTTTCCTCCCGCCCCGGATAGAAATCATCGCTGTTTCTGGACACGTTCGAGCTTATCCAGTGCCAGTAGACCTCGGACATCATAGACATGCAGTTCAGAATCCATCCTCTGAGGTGGAGTGCCCCCGAGGCCTGAAGGGCGTACTGCGCGCCTTTCATAGCTTCGCCTATCGGGATTAAGTCTCGGGAATATTTATAGATAGTGCCCTGGTTATCCACCTTCACGAAGTCTATCCCCTGGGAGCGCATCCAGGAATGCCAGGCGTTCCAAAAACCGATCCCTTTCTGAAGATCGGGGGCTGGGATATGCCCACCGTTTTTGGCTGTGAGGACATTTGGCCTCTGTTTGTCGAGGAGTCTGCTTTCAGGGTGTATCCCTCTCCAGTAAGCGGTGAGCGTATGCCACAGGCCTACCCATCTGAGTCCGTATTTCCCTTTTATCTCGTCGATAAGAGGTCTGAATCCCCTCGGGAATTTGCCCTCATCGGGTTCGAAGGCTTCGAGGTGATGATCACGGCTTGTCATCCATCCATCGTCTATTATGCACCAGCGGAGGGGAAATCTAGCGGTTTTGAAGGCTTCGAGCTTTCTCAACATCTTGGTTTCGTTTACGTCCTGGTAAAACGCATTCCATGTGCACCACCCGAAATATTCGAAGACCTCGGGATAAGGCTTTTCCCATCGGAGCGCCCCGGGCCTTCCGGAGAAAACCATCCCGGCCTCGTAGAGCTTCCGAACGAGATCATAGGGGTTGTCGCCAAATCCCATCACGAAGGCGGCCACTTTGCAGCTATGGCGGCCACTGTCGTGTGAGGTGAGATCTATGCCGAGTTGCCCGGTCCTGCTGTTAAGGTCCGCTTTGAAGCCACCGTTCACGAGTGGCACGATGCAACCGTATGCCCGGTCCTCGGTGCGCCATAGGAAGCACTGGGTTCGCATCGGGACATTCGAGAGGCTCTTCCCGAAATGGGGAAGGCTCCACCAGTCCGAGAACATATATTGTCCCATGAATGCCTTGAGTCCCGGAAGATCCCCGATCTCGATCCGGACAGAGCCCTGTGGTAGGAGGTCGTGCACGTCGGATCTTACATCGACAGATCCTGAGATTATCTTGAGCCTGGAGTAGAGGCGCACCTCAAGCGATCCCTCCGAAAGTGCCTTTTGGCCCTTCCCCATTTCCTGAAGCTTGAGCACGGCCGATCTGTGCTTCCCGATCCGGTCGATATCTGAGGACATCCCAGCCCTCTGAACCTTGACACCTTTCGATCCTGACCTCATAACGCCATCGGTTGAGCCTATTAGAAGCTCCATCCCGGATATGCGTGTCTTACCATCGATCCGGACGCTTATCCTGTTTCTTGAAACCTTGATCTCGTTCTTCATCTTAGACATAGTTCTCCCCTCGTGCCTGACCACAGGATTTAGAGCGATTTAAGTAAGGAACCTAAAGCAAGAACTGAGAAGCCATATGTGCTATGAGAATGCGAGCCCCGGGTATAAGTTTGAAGGGATCACGCCGAGTGGAATATCGTTGAGCATAAATTCCCATTGATATCTATACGGAATATAAAGAAAAATCTCGACCTTTGGAAGTGAAAAACACCCACAGCCAGTTTTCCCTTCAAGATCGTAATTTATCCTCACGTCCGGTTATAGAGAATTCCCTTGACAAAGCCTTTTTATTTATATATTTATGAAATAGTCAGTTTAATACATTTGGAAAGGAGGGGTGTCTGCCGCAGGCCTTCTGGTGTGTGTAATCCAAACGAGGAGGTTCAAATGAAAAGTAGCGGAATGGTTCTGACAGTGGCTTTTCTGCTCTGTCTGCCGGTTTTATCCCATGCCCAGATTGTGATAGATGGAGACGATAGCGACTGGGCGAGCATCCCGATCCTGATTTTCGATCCGGACAACATTGAGGGCGAGTATCCCGAGGACCAGCAGGTGTCGTGGACCGACATAGTTGATATCAAAGAGGTAAGTGTCCAGATAATAGGGTTAGATCTTTATGCGCTTGTCCGTTTCTGGGGGGCACCTGTATGGCCTAACCACGCTTATCCGGACCTGCCAGAGGATGCAAACAGCCGTGGACACGTTCATATCATTGTCGATCTTGACAATGATATAGATACCGGCGCTTTCACCACTTATTTTGAGGGACATATAATCGACCTCGGGGCCGAAATGAAGCCTATAGGAGCTGAGCAGCTTTTCGAGTTCAGTTTCGATCTCCGTGATGAAGACCCCATCTCTTATGGCGGCGCCGATATCTCTGGTGTTAACTTAGAGACCGGGGAGGGGATGGACACTATAACACCGATCTACGGTGGTCTGGGTGAGGTTACAAGCGATTTCGCTATGACGGGCATGCTGAGCGTTCCGGAATATGGTTGGTATGTTCAGCATGGATGGGGGCCCGACTTTCTCGAAGTACATGTGAGCCTGGCACCCGCGATGGCGTACTGGCAGAGCAAAGGTTTCGATTACTGGGCACCCGGCTCGACGGTTGCTTTCGCAAGCTATTGCGAGACCCCGTATGATGACTGGGGACTGGATATGACGGACGGCGGGGAATATCTGATCCCTGTAACAGCAGCCGAAGGGACCACATGGGGGACGCTAAAGGCACTTTTAAGGTAGAACTCAACTCTAAACCAAACAAAGCCCAGCTTCCCTGCAGATTTGGAATCTGGGCTTTATAATGCTATTCCGATATGCCTAATCCTCCGCGGGATAACCATACTTATCCCTGCGCTCCTTGATCTCCCTCCAGTCTGTCAGTATGATCCCCTCTTCTTCGATCACCTTCCTGATCTCCGGGTCGACCATAACCTCACCATCGGCCATCCAGCGCTCCGCGGCATGGGTTACGTTCATGAATTCCTCCGTGCGGGCTGCACAATGGACTATCATCTCTGTCAGTCCTGGATTTAGATTACGCAGTGTGCTTATGTAATTTGCCTTCTTATCCTCGGCTTTCCAGTCATAGGTCCCGGTGATTATATCATCGAGTACAGGGAAACCGGCGTTCCATACCTTTACGACGGCCTCGTGTACCTTGTCGGCCTGCAGTGGGGCCTCCTGAGCGAGTTTCTCCGGAGGTAGATCAATTGCGAGGATTGGGATCCCGGTTTCGATCCCAACCTTCACATAGCGCTCGAAGTATTCTTCGGTTGCGAATAATGTCCCCATGTGCGAATCTATGTGTGTAGGCCGGATGCCAAAGGCGGCAGCACGCTCGATTTGGGCACGGATCTCTGTCTCGATCTCATCGGGGGTAGCGTGTTCCACCACAAGCGGGACATTATCCCAGAGACAACCCCATTCGTCCGCCAGACCCGGCACTGCCGATTTTCCCGCAACCGGTCCCCAGCGGTAATGGCTCCATTCAGAGGTCAATGCCAGATGGAGCCCTGCGTCAACTTCGGGATGTTCCGAAAGATAGTCCGCTATCTCCCCTACCCACGGACATGGCATCATTATGCTTATGGAGGACACCACACCTTCCTGCAGTGCCTTTATAGCGCCGAGGTTGGTCGAATGCGACATCCCCACATCGTCCGAATGGATGATCAACACCCGGTCCTGAGACCCCCAGCCGAGCCTTTCAGCCCAGGTCTTGTCCTGGGCTACGGTGTCTGTTCTGTAGACAAGAAGCAGCATGATAAGGGCTGCGGATGCTATGAGCATGGTTTTCATAAGTCCTCCCTTTGGATTTAAAAACCAGGTCGATCGCCCGGTAGCCTTCCAGGCTTGAAATAGGGTTTTAAGAAAGATCGCTTAAATTATAATAGGTCGCAGACTCGGAAACAAGTGGTAATCGATAGAAGCTTCGATGAAAAAGCTTGACAGATTTTTCCTGCTTTCGTATCGTTTTGTGGAGTGGAACGCTTCTAAAGCGCAATTAAAACGACGGTATGAAGGGTTCAGAAAGGAGTCTCTGATATGGCCAAGATGAAGCTTGGACTTATAGTGGGTGTTTCCGATGATCCGAAGGAGAGTTTCGAAAAAGTGCTCGAAGTCGATATACCCACCTGTCAACTCGCCTGCACTGCTGAGAGGATGATAGACAGGATGGACCCGCAGAAGATCCGCAAGGCTGCCGATGAGGTCGGAATCGAGATAAGCTCCTTCTTCCTGCTCTTCGAAGGACAGGTTTTCAACCTCAAGGATGGTCCCGCGACTATGGGGCTCGTCCCTGTTCCCTACCGGGAGAAGCGCCTTGAGCTTTCCAAGAGGTTCTCCGATATGATCAGGGACATGGGGCTGAACAGCATAACCTCACATATAGGGTTTATCCCGGATGATCCGAACGACCCTGTCTATTTGAGTTTTATAGATGTCATGAAAGAGCTTGCCGAATACTGTGCTAAAAATGGCCAGATATTCTGCTTCGAAACCGGGCAGGAATTGCCCTCAACGTTGAAACGTACGATAGTAGATATAGGTACAGGAAACCTCGGGGTGAACCTCGATCCTGCGAACCTTGTGCTCTACGGCAAGGCTGACCCTTTAGATGCAGTCGAGATCTTCGGGGAATACGTGCGCGGTATGCATGCCAAGGATGGGGTGTGGCCTAATCGAGATGAATATCTGGGACATGAAACTCCCCTCGGCGAGGGGCGCGTGAGGCCCCATCTCTTGATACCCAGACTTAAGGAGAAAGGTTTTAAGGGGCCTATCACCATCGAAAGGGAGATAACGGGGCCCCAGCAGAGGATCGATATACTGAAGGCAAAGGAGCTGCTGGACCCACTTATCGAAATCTAAAATCCAAAAGGGTGAAATAGTTCCGGAAAAGGGAAGAAACAGGGGCGACCTGCCGGTCGCCCCTGCGTTTAAACAATGTGCAATATCTGTTTCAGTTGATAATGAAACTATTTCTTCTATCCGTAAAAGGTAGCTACGATTAGACCCTATTTTATAGGCTCTCAGCGATCAGCTATCAGCAGTTGGCCAAAAAAGCTGATAGCTGACGGCTGATGACTGAGCGCTTATCTCGATTAGCATCATTTTTAGGTGAAAAAGGTATAATTTGTCACTATGATTTGTCAGATTTTCCCATTTTTTTGAGAAGCACTTCTGCCTCTTCCTTAAATTTCAGATCATCCTCGTCCCTGACGGGCAAATTCCCGATCAATTTCAGGTGTGTAGCGGCTTTTTCCTCTTCTCCCATTTCCAGGTAACACCTGGCGAGATCAATGTGATACATTATAAAATCCGGATCCAGCTCTATAGCCTTATTGTAGTTCTTGACCGCTTTACCGTAGCTCGCCCATCTGAGCCCCAGAGGAAACCTTATGGCCCTCGGTTTTTCACTTACCTTCTGATGCGTCCGCGCAAGGACATAGTACGCCACATCGTTCCCAGGATCCAGCTTGATCGCCATTTCGCAATCTTTTTTCACCTCTTTCACTATCCCTACACTCGACCAGACTCCTTTGAAAAGGGCTATCCTGCCATTCACGATGGCCCTCCTCAGGTATCCCATCGATCCTTCCGGATTGGACATGATGGCTTTCTCTGCATATTCAAGGGCGGACTCGAACTTCGGGAGCTGTTCTTTTTCAGGAAGGTGTTCGCCTATATCGACATATGCACGGCTGATCTTCCAGAGCGCCTCGTAATTATCTGGGTCAGCCTGCAGGGCGAGTTCGTATTCCCTGAGCGCTCCAAGATTGTCGAATTCCTCGTAAAGCTTGTCCCCGGACGCGATCTTCTCTACAACGCTTTCCGCAGAGGAGGGTAAGGCGTAGAGGAAAACCAGAAACAGGGCTAAAAGAAACCGGCCAAGACTCGACATACGCACCTCCCTGGAAGAATTTTTTGTTGCCGCATTCCAACCCACGTGGAGAGGAAAAATGCGGATGCTCACTGAGCTACTAATACAACTTAATTCGCCATGTGTCAAGCTATATCTGCCGAAAACAGGAACTAAAATGAAAATTTAGAGTTGACAGAATATAAAAGCTTCGTAAAATTAAGGGTGTAGGCTATTCATAAAACCCCAGGTCTGGCTTCGACGAAAATGTCGAAACACCGGCAGGAATGTCGATAGGGCTTAAGGTTTTGTTGACCAATATATTAGCCCATAAAATTCGATCCGGAGCATCCAGATCGTCGGGAAGCTTGGGATTATGTAGGGTCGGGCATTGTCCGCTCGATGTGATTTCTGGAGATAGTATATCTTTGAAAAATAAGGTCTTGAATCCAAAACCGACCCATTATTACTTCCGGAGCTGCTTTTTGGGCACATTTGTTGCAGATATATTTGCGTGAACTTAGAAGCTGCGGAACAGCTTTGAGACTGTTAACAAAGTTACCTGTGAAAATAGGGGATTTAAAGATGAAACGCTTATTTAGTTTCGCACTGGTTGGGGCTCTTGCCCTTGGGCCTGCCTTCTCAGGAAATTCTGTGGTTTACGCCGGAGAAGGTATCCCGGAGGAAGCCAAATCCGGTCCCGATTTCGTTGATGAGAACGGGGATGGATATAACGACAAAGCCCCCGATCACGATAAAGGTGGTATGCCGAACGGTCGTGACAGTGATAATGTGAAGCCAGGATCGGAAGAAGGGCCACGCGGTTTCATAGACGAAGACGGGGATGGTATAAACGATCTGGCAGGGAGCCATCGGCCAGTCGAGAACGGGAACGGCTTCTGGCAGAGAATAGCCTCGAGGCTCGGGTTATTCAACCGTGTTGACGGACAGGGATACGGCAATGGACAGAACCGTGAAAGTGGCCAGAACTATGCAGGAGGTAGAGGTCCTGGCGAGGGTATGAGGAACAGCGATCAGGATTGGTCCGGCCCGGAAGGCCGTCCTCAGAATGGGACCGGCAGTCAGCGCAGGGGTGCTTCAGGCAGGGCAGGGAACGGTGCCAATTCCGGCAGCGGAGATGGCGCCTGTGGAGGGGGAAGCTGCCCTTTGGAATAAGCTACGGTCCCCTTAAGGGTCGGGCCTTTGCTGGAGAAAAAAGGCCCGATCCTCTATAGGAGGTTTTAAATGCTTCGAAGTTTGACTGTTATTTTCTCCGTTTTTTCCCTGACCTTGACGTTAACAACATATGGTAACTGCGAGCTTTCGAGTGGCCTTACCGTTTCCGGAATCTACGATGATAACATTTTCAACAACAGCCTTGGGAATTCCGATTACATGTCCAGGATCGGGTTTTACATAGGTGGTGTAGGCAAATACACAAAATCGGATTTCAGCTATTCCTATACAGGGGATTTTCATAATTTCAGCAAATATGGGGAGCTGAATTTTAGCCATCACAACCTCGGAACATCCTATAAACGAAATATCGGAAAATCGCGGGATTTTCTCTACACCGGAATTGAGGTATCGCTGAGAATAAACCATCCCGATTATAGATATTACGACTATTCCAAGCTGAGAATCTACATTTTCTCGAAGTATTACCTCACCGAGGCTACGATGGCCCGGGGCGGATACGAGTTTAGCCTGAGAGATTACAGGGATTCAAGTTCGCAACCCTTCAGCTACAAGGAACACTATCTCTTCCTACAGGTGAACAGGTTCTTTGAGGCTGGTCTCACGCTACGGGCGGAGTTGGACGTCGGCTATAAGGATTTTGCAGGTGGAATGTCCGGAGATACCGTTCTCGATCTGGAGGATGTGGGTCAGGCGGTGGGGGTGTTGCGGATCGCAAAATCACTTGGTGAAAACATGGGTCTGTCACTCCAGGGAATTCTAAGGGGGAACTTCCATGGCGGATCAGGGGATGCTCCCACGTATACCGAATTCTATGACGAAGGGTTCGAGGATCAATACAGTTATTCCGGAGAGGAAATCAGGTTGACTTTCACTAGGATATTTCCACTTGACCTGAGATTGAGATCGTCCCTGAACCATGTTGTGAAGAGGTACGGAGAGGATTACCCTTTCATTGAAGCCGGTGGGGCAACCTCGATATCTCGTACCTCCAGAACTGACAGGGTCTCCGGGATATCGGCTTTCCTTAACTGGGGTTTTGACTTTCGGTTTCCTTTCTCACAGGTCGGACTGGATCTGGGCTACTCATATCTGTCCAACAGATCAAACATTCCATACTATAGTTGGGATGGAGGGACTTTTTCAGCCGATTTAAGCTTTGGATTCTGAGGACCATCTTGTCTCAAAACGTGTATAGGGGATACCAAAGCCAGACTGGTGTCGAGGGAATAAAGGGGAGGAAATTCATCGTCAAACCCCGTTACCTGATAATCGCCGGCCTCCTTCTGGCGTCAGCGCTGATCGGGGTGTCCGCCTACGAGCTGAAGCGGAGTCGGGCTGAGCTGATAGCTCTCCTCAGAGACCAGGCGGTCTCCCTCGCTGAGTCCATTTCGCTCAGCAGCGAAAACGCCGTGCTTTCTAACAACGAGGTAGAGGATCTTGTGGCGGAGAGGCTGCTTGATAACGCAAGGCTTATAAGGGTAATTGACAGAGAGGGAAGGCTATCGGGGGAGCTTCTGCAAAGGACGGCTGAGGAGAACGGCATATATAGTGCGGAGATTTTCGACAGGAGGGGAACGAAGATCCTCTCAAACCGGGTCAGTGCCACCTCCGAAATTTCGGATAGTTTCCTGTCCACAATCGGGCCGATCCTCTCAGGAGAGTCGGATGAAATCGTGATCGGGTTTTCGGAACAGGGATTTTCCCCTGGAGGGATGTTTACGGTCGCTGTGTCAAGGGATGTCGGCGGGGCAATAGCTGTAAGTATAGATAGCCGTGAGATGCTTGAGTTTCGCAAGACGATAGGTATCGGAAGGTTGATACGGGACATAGGTGATAACCGCGGTATAGAGTATGTGGTGCTCCAGGATGAGATGGGAATAATCTCCGCCTCCAGGGGAATAACCCAGATGCCGAAGATAGCGAACGATCCGTTTATACAGGATGTACTGGCTAAGGACAGGATAAATTCGCAGGTCGCAGAATATGATGGGAGGGAGATAGTCGAGGTTGTGAGCCCTTTCGCCATTGGGGATGTAGGGTACGGAGTTTTGCGGATCGGTCTTTCGATGGAGGATGTAAGGGCGCTCGAATCTGAGATAAAGCTGAGGATGGTCCTCACTACAGTTTTTATTTTTGCGGCAGGGCTTGGGATATTTGCTTTCGTCTCGCTCGTGCAGAGCTATTCGCTTCTCAGGGAATCCTACAGGAGGATAAGCAGCTACACACAAGATGTTCTCGAAAATATGGCTGATGCCGTGGTTGTGATGGACCGGGATTACAGTATAACAGTTTTTAACAGGAGTGCCGAGAATATATTCGGCTACGGAACGGATGAAGTGCTGGGGAAGGATTGCAGGAAGAAGCTTCCGGAGATCTGTTCGGTGACCGATGATGTCCTGGGTTCAGCCGGGAGGGCCGGGGGACAGGAAATCCGGTTCAGCAGCAGGGATGGTAAAAAGCTTAACCTCTCTGTAAGTGTTTCTACCCTTTTCGACAGGAACGGGGATGTCGAAGGTGCCATAGCGGTGATAGAGGACCTGACGGAACGCAAGAAGATCGAGGAAGAACTCAACAGGAGGGAGAAGCTCACAGCGATGGGCGAACTTGCCTCCGGGATGGCCCACGAGATACGCAATCCCCTGAATGCCATATCGGTAATCATACAGCGCCTCGAAAGGGAGTTTGAGCCCTTAGGGGGGAGAGATGAGTATCTTCAGCTTGCCCGGACTGTAAGATCCGAAATATCGAGAATGAACGGCATAGTCGAGCAGTTTTTGAAGCTGTCCCGTCCTGCCAAGCTGTATCCGATGGAGGTTGATATAGGGGATCTGCTCAAAGATGTGGCCCTGCTGGTCGAGCCTGAGGCCAACAGGAAGGGCGTTTCCCTCGAGCGTGATCTCGACCATGACATAAGAGCTTCGGTCGATGTGGACCAGATAAGACAGGCTGTCATAAACCTCATCAGAAACGCGATCGATGCCACAGAAAGAGGAGACAAGATTGCGATAAGTGCCCGCTGTCTGGAAGGGGACGTGATGATCGATATCTCCGATACGGGAGAGGGCATCTCGAAGGAAAACCTCCGCAGGATCTTCGACATGTATTTCACCACCAAAAGTAGCGGAACTGGACTCGGACTCAGCCTCGCCCACAGGATCGTTTCCGAGCATGGTGGCAGGATAGAGGTGGAAAGCGAATTGGCGAAAGGCTCCACTTTCAGGATAATTCTGCCGGGAGGTTGAGATGGAGAATTACAGGATACTCGTTATAGATGATGAAGAGAATCAGAGGGAGGCAATAGCCGGATTTCTGAGGAAGAGAGGTTTTGAGACCATTACAGCTTCTGGTGGAAGTGAAGGTATAGATATCATCAAGCATGGACGTGGGCCTGTGGATATCGTCCTGACCGATTACAGGATGCCCGATGCGGACGGGCTCAGGGTGCTCAGGGAGTCGAAGGCTGTAAATCCTGAGATATCGGTGGTGATCATAACTGCCTATGGCACTGTTGAGGGCGCTGTGGAGGCTATGAAGGAAGGCGCTTTCGATTATCTTTCGAAGCCGATAGATCTTGACGAACTTGATTCCATAGTCAGAAACGCCGTCGAAAGGAAGAGGCTCATATCCGAGAACAGGGAGCTCAGAAGGCTCCTCGGAGAAAGATACAGGTTCGAGGGGATAATAGGTGAGAGCGGCGCAATTCAGAATGTGATAAACACGACCGCAAGGGTTGCACCCAGCAGGGCGACGGTACTTATAAGGGGTGAGAGCGGAACGGGTAAAGAGCTCATCGCAAGGGCGATCCACTACGCCAGCCCGAGGCATAACAGGCCTTTCGTGATCGCAAACTGCGCTGCCCTTCCCGAAACGCTCCTCGAAAGCGAGCTCTTCGGGCATGAAAAGGGTGCGTTTACCGGAGCCGACAGGCGCCGAATCGGGAGGTTCGAGGAAGCTAACGGCGGAACACTTTTCATAGACGAGGTCGGGGATATACCCGTATCGGCGCAGGCGAAGCTTCTAAGGGCTATCCAGGAGGGTGAGATAGGGAGACTTGGAAGCAATGAAGTTATGAAAGTAGATGTCAGGATAATCGCTGCAACCCACACGAACCTTGAGAAGATGATGGATGAAGGAAGTTTCAGGGAGGACCTTTTCTACAGGCTAAACGTCGTATCTGTCCTTATCCCGCCACTCAGAGAGAGGAGATCGGATATACGCCCGCTCGTTGAGCATTTCATAAAGAAGTATGCTGAGGAGAATGAGAAGGACATAAAGGAAATATCCAGGGAGACTATGGATCTGCTCATGAGGTACGATTATCCGGGGAACGTCCGTGAGCTCGAAAACATAATTGAAGGCGCAACCATAATGACCAGGAACGATGTGATATCAAGCAATGATCTACCGATGACGATAAGGGGGATGGGAGTTGATCTCCGGCCTGGTTCCAGGACTTCCCTGCCGGAAATGGTGGAGGGAATCGAGCGTGATGCGATTGTTAAGGCACTCAGGGAATCGGATTGGGTACAGGTCGAAGCAGCGAGGACCCTCGGGATAACCGAGAGGAACCTCAGGTATAAGATGAAAAAATACGGTATAAAGAGGACTTAATCGAGGATAAAGCAAAATGAGAGGACATGCCTTTACGCTGCTTACGGCCGTGGCCTTGCTGCTTTTCTCCACGGCGGACATGGGGTTCTGTGGGGAGGAGAAGGAAGATAAACCCGATTTTATAGGTTTCGTTGATAAAAATAAAGACGGTATAAATGATCTTTTCAAAGATAAAAACGGTGATGGGATAAACGATGTGACTGGAAAGCCATATCAGCACAGATTCAAATTTGAGGATAAAGATCAGGATAAGGTAAACGATATATTTGTTGACAGCGACGGGGATGGAGTCAACGATAGGGGAACGAAGTTCGTAGATGAAGAT
>CAZTBA010000094.1:0-16438 GCA_964611725.1 uncultured bacterium | reverse complement strand
CATCTGCTTCATACACTATTCTCTTATCTGAAGGATAGGCTGTGTAGTTACAATTTTTGAAAGTATAGCAGGCTTTAGCCTTGGTCTCCGGCAACATCTATGTCCCTGAACAGTCAGGTGAGCTAACCGGGGAGATGGACAGGTTCGAGGCTTCTGTTACCGTGCCCTTGTAGAGCTTTAAACCGCCAGTTTTCTTCAAGGGGATTAGCTATGAAAGTTTTCCTGGTCCGATGGGGGATTACGGTCGTTTGAATCATAGTTGTAGCCCACCTCTTCAGTGGAATATCAACTGATTCCTGGAGTTCTGTATTTGTGGCCGCCCTAATTATTGGTATCATAAACGCTTTCATCAAACCTATGATCCTCTTTATCACCCTTCCTCTGAACATCCTGAGCCTTGGTCTCCTGACCTTCGGTATAAACGGCTTTTTCCTTTGGGCGGTCTCAAGACTCGTGGAGGGATTTGAGGTCAAGGGCTTCTGGACAGCTATCTTCGGCTCGATAGCTATAACCGTGGTCAGCTTTTTGCTCAATTTTATGATAGGTAATGGCAGACGCATGAAAATAGCACCATAGCTCTTGGAAAAGGTTCAGCTCTACCCCAGAGATGAGGTTATGGACAGTTATCCTTCCCAAAAGAGAATTCTAAGGTACGCGGAGCTTGCCTTAATTTCTTTAACTTCTGTTGTCATTGTTTCCATAACCGTTGAATTCGGGCTCAGACTCATACCCGATCTGAGATGGCAGGCTCCTCTCAGGGCTCTCGATCTGTTACTTGTGTTCATTTTTTCGGTCTATTCCATTTCCAACTTCCTGATTTCCAGCCAAAGGATTTCATATCTGAGGGAGAAATGGTTCGATCTTTTGATATTGGTATTGGTGATAACCTTCTCTGTCCTTCCTTCTCGGTATGGCGGGCCAAAGCTTGCCAGATATCCTATCATCCTGAGACAGGTTATCTTCGCTATAAGGCTTACAAAGCTCAGACAGCTTTCCGCTGCGCTCCAGCTCAGACCCGCACAGGTTATAGCGTCGAGTTTCTTCATCGCCATAATGTTCGGTACGGTTCTGCTGATGCTTCCGGCGGCAAGCTCTGACGGGAAGGGGGCCGATTTTCTGACCGCTCTCTTCACTTCGACATCTGCTACCTGCGTCACCGGGCTTATAGTTGTGGATACCCCGACCTACTTTTCTAAATTTGGTCAGATTGTCATATTGTGTCTCATACAACTTGGTGGCCTTGGGATAATGACCTTCTCAGTCTCGGCCGCGCTTATCTTTACGAGGAGGATGGGCATAAAAGAACGGGCGATGATAGGCGAATTCGTGGAAACAGTAAAGTTGGCTGACCTCACCGGGATAATAAGATATGTGATCAGTATGACCTTAACTGTTGAGATCTTAGGTGCGCTCATACTTTTTGTGAGATGGTGCCGTGATTTCGGAAACTATGGTAAAGCAGCCTACACTGCCATTTTCCATTCGATATCCGCTTTCTGTAACGCCGGTTTTTCCCTCTTTTCAGATAGCCTGGTAAGGTACGTGGGTGATATTACGGTCAACCTGACGATCACTTTTCTCATAATAATAGGGGGGATCGGATTTGTTGTGGTGAACGAGGTTACCGGTTCAATTTCCCTGAAGGACTGGAGAAAGAGGCTGTCGAGGGTAAGTGTGCATACGAAGCTTGTACTCTCCGCCACCTTGGTTCTTCTTGTTATTGGTATGATATTTATATTCTTTTTTGAGTTCGACGGTGCCCTGAGGGATCTTCCGCTCAAGGATAAGCTCCTGGCCGCATACTTTCATTCGGTCACACCCCGCACCGCTGGTTTCAATACGTTGGAAATATCGGCTTTCTCAAATGTGACGCTTTTCATAACTATAGCGCTTATGTTTATAGGGGCTTCTCCGGGATCGACCGGGGGAGGCATCAAGACAAGCACTTTCGGTATACTGATCCTTTCCGTAAAATCTATGTTACTTGAAAGGGATGAAGTTGAGATATTCAACAGGACCATACCCAAGAGGATAGTTTACAAGTCGATATCCATAGCGGTTATCTCCTTTTCATTCCTTACAGTTATGTTTGCGCTCCTCCTTATATCGGAGAAAAGTTCCTTCACCGATATACTTTTCGAGGCCTTCTCAGCTTTTGGCACCGTGGGACTCTCAACTGGAATGACGCCTCAGCTTTCAGGACCTGGAAGGGTCTTTGTAATAATGCTTATGTTCGTCGGCAGGATAGGCCCCCTGACGATAGCGTTGGCCATAAGGGAAAAACGTCATAGGGAGGCATATAGTTTCCCCGAAGGAAGCGTAATGGTTGGATAATCCCTGAGATGGTCTTCGGGCTGGAAGGAGGATATGTTTCAATGAAACAGTACGCTGTGATCGGCATGGGGAAATTCGGCTACAAAGTTGCAGTCACTATCGCCGAGAGGGGCGGAGAGGTAATCGCGATAGACAGCAACCCGAAGAAAGTTGAAGAAGTGAAGGATCTCGTTTCTCAGGCAGTTCGTCTCGACTCCACAGATGAGGCTGCGATGAAAGCTATAGGCATATCGGATGTCGATGTCGCCATCGTAGCTATAGGTGATGATCGGGAAGCGAGCATCCTTACTACAGGGTTGCTGAAGAGGATAGGTGTCGGTAGGATAATAGCGAGAGCTACTTCTGACCTCCATGCCCAGATACTGGAACTTATAGGTGCACATAAGGTGATATCGATAGAGGATCAGATGGGGGAACAGCTTGCCAAAAGCATAATAGCCCCCGATATACTTGAACACATAACCTTAGGAAGCGGCCACAGCCTTGCGGAGGTAATACCCAAAAAAAAATTTCTGGGAAAGAGTTTGAGAGAGATAGATCTCAGAGCAATGCATGGGGTCCATGTCGTAGCTATCAAGAAGAGGACCCCTATAGTTGATGAACAGGGAGAGAGTGATTTCAAAACTGAAGTCAAAGATTTCCCGGGGCCGGACGATTTGATAGAGGAGAATGACATCCTGGTTGTCGTAGGGGATGATAAGAGCATAGAGTCCATCACCGCGGAATCTGAAACTTAGGACTATTTTGACAGAAGGTTGATTGGGTATGCGACCACTTACTATAAGGGCAAGGATATCATTGAGCCTTCTTCTGTGGACAGGTATGGTACTGCCGGTCGTTATACTTTCGCTTTTCTACTTCAACAGTATGCTTTCCACAGCCCAGATCATGGCCGGCGTAGATGCCAGAATCGCCAGGATGTCGGAAAATGTCTCCATAGGTATGCTCACCGTGAGAAAATCGGAGAAAAACTACCTTATAACCGGTGACAGTTCCTATGTGGCACAGGTTAAGGATGGTATAGGATCCTTAACTTCCATTGTGGATGGCCTTATCTCTGATGTTTCTATCCCCAAGGAAGACAGACAGGATTTCCTGAAGGTGAAAAGGCTGCTTGGAGATTACTCCATGACTTTCGATTCCCTATTAACAAAGTTTCCCGGAGGAGATATCTACAAAGGCAGGATAAGGTCCAAACTCTCTGAATATCTTACAGATCTGGACAGTATGGTGAAGGTTGCTCGGGAAAGCGATGTAGATGCTGAACGCGACTCAGTGCTTTCCGAAATAGGGGTACGTTTCAGATCCTTTGAGCTTCTGACACCTGGTGTGGGCGACCCCGAGGCTATAAGGCTTACCTCCATACTCAGGGATGCAGGTGATAGAATATATGAGATTACCAAAAGCCTGGCGGAGCGTAATTGGGAAAGGATGGAGATCCACAGGGAGGAAATTACCGGTATCAACCTCAAGACACAGAGAAATATAATATCGATAGTTATACTTACAATCTTTGTAGTCGCATTTATGATAGCTAAAGTCCCTGATATAATAATAAGACCCATCCACAGGATAACTAACATAATAATGCAGGCTGAATCGGGCGACCTGAGTGTCTATGCCGAGAACGTTTCGAAAGATGAGATCGGGGAACTTGCCACCTTCCTGAACAGGATGCTTAAGAGCCTCAGGACCTTCGATGCTCTTAAGACCAGGCAAATCTTCATAGCAAGGGCCAAACTGAAAGTAGCTGTTTCTAACTCCGAGGAGGGTGTACTCATAATAAATTCAGATCGGACGATAGACGTAGTAAGCAAGGGTGCCATGGCTATCCTCGGTATCGATCTGCGCTCGGTAGGGCGAGGTATGGGTGAAGTGTTCGGTGACGGAGGGTTTGGAAAGTTCCTCAATGAGGCCATCGGGGCAAAAGAGGAGATAGTGGACCGACCCGTAGTCTTGGAAAAATCTGATGGAGGTAACAAGTGGCTTGAGGTTTCGGCGTATCCGGTCAAGGATAGCAAAGAAAATCTCATGGGGATCGTGGTCCTGTTCGGGGAAATTGGGGCATGAAGCTTATCCGAATTTTGCTCTACTAACCTTTAAGGGCAAAGCTTAAGGCCGTTGTCAGCTTCGATATATCCCTGTTTGCCTTGCGGATCCGGGAGCAAAGTACCTTAGATATGTTCATTATGAGCTTGTAACCGATCTCGGGAAACTCCTCGCACAACCTTTCGAAATCTTCCCTCTCTATAACCAGAAGCTCACTGTCCTCTCCGGCAGTTATCGTTGCTGATCGCTCGTCGCTTTCCAGAAGCGCCATCTCCCCGAAGAAAGGGTGTTCATCTCCTTTAAGTTTGATCAGAGTTTTCTCCATACGCCCGAGATCGTGCCTGCTAACTTTGAGGGTGAGCGTTTTCGACACCTCCACGGTTCCCTTTTCAAGGATATACATCGTGTTTCCTTCTTCCCCCTCCTGGATGATAACGCTTCCCTTGCTGAAGCTTTCCCTCGATATTATGCCCATGACCTTGTCAAGTTGATCTTCGGTGAGGTCTGCGAATATCGGTACTTCCTTCAGCAGATGGAGGTTAAGCTCACTGCCGTTCTTGTCGATGCTCTTGCCGGACAAGTCCTCTGCCCTCCGTTTGGGATCATTCATGCGGTGTCTTAGCTATAATAACCGCCCATTCGCCCTCGCTTATGGTATAGCTACTATCGGGGTTAAGGTTAATCCGAACCTTTCCTCCCGCACCTTTCAGTTCCTTTCCGGCCTCGTTGAACTTCTGCCTTATGAATATGTCTATAGCTGAGTAATCCTCCGTGAGTATATCCTCAAGTCCCATCTCCTTTTCCTCGGAGATGAAACCGATGAGTATCGCTCCATATTTTTCCCTCAGATGTGAGGAAAACTCGTCAAATGTCTTCCCTATAAATGCAGGTGGCACCTTGATACGCTGTATCCTGTTCCCGTCGTCCCTGACAAAAAGCTCGTCCACAACCTGATTGATGCCAGGAGAAATCGCTGCCGCACAGAGCAGGAAAGAACTGTGTTTGCCCCTCACAATTATCTCATCGGCGTCTGCTCTCCTCAAATGCTGTTCGTTTTCAGGATCGAGAAGCTCGGCACAAACTTTGACCTCTGGCTCTATAGATCTTATGGCAAGGGTGGTAAGTATGGTCCTCTCGTCCGGATCAGTTCTCGAAACCCCGGGTAGGCCCGCGGGCATACCATGAGTGTCCGCCAGTATTATCGCCGCTGAAGCTTCTGCCACATTGGCCCTCCGTAATACCGTCTCCTGCACGAAGTCCCCCCTGACATATTTTACCTTGGAGCCACGGTACCTGTAAAGGACTTCATTCATTACCTCCTCTGGAAGCTGGTTTATGAGGACTACAGCTTCATCGAAGGAATTGTTGAGGCTATCGATAACTCCTTCCGCATTGTGATTCCATCCACATACTATTATGTGTCTTTTCTCTCTCACCTTCTCCAATCCTCTTCCCTCCTTTATCTTCCTTTCGGTCATAACGGATGCGATAGTTCCTGTGAGAAGGGAGACCGTTATAACTCCCAGGAGGAGAAATATGCCAGTTGCCACCTTTCCAGGTGCAGTTTCAGGAACCTTATCGCCATAGCCGGTTGTAGTCATGGTTATGAGTAAGCACCATATACCGTCTCCTATGGATCTGAACTGTTCGTTCGACCCCTTCTCGATAAGCGTTACCACCACACCGCCAGATAACATGAGGCATATGACCAGACCTATTGCACGCATCAAGCCTTTCTCCCAGAAACCTTTCGTCAGCGATATCGCCTTACGAAATCCTCTGACCAAGACTAACATCGGAAGGACTCCTCTGTTATGTTCGTTCCAAGACTCATGGCCCTGAGCCTGACGAGGATTAGATGGGAGAGAAACCCTATTACTATGCCTGTAATGGTCCCGAAAAATACCACCGGAGGAACAAGTGGGAGAAGCGGCCTTTTGACTATGATCGCTGATGCCACGGCAAGCTGGGCCACGTCGTGTCCGAAGGCACCAAGCAGGCTTACCCCGACGATGCTAAGCTTTGGATAGATAAAGTAAGCTGACAACACCATAGCGGCCACCCCGGCTGCGGTGCCTGCTCCTGATAGGATAAAGGAAGGGCTAAGTATCCTCCCGGAGATCAAATTCCCGAGGAGAAACTTTATGAGCGCCACCATAATCGCTTCCGCCGGTCCGTATATGAAGAGTGCCAACAGAATCGACACATTTCCGATCCCGAGCCTGAACCATGGAATCGGATGGGGAATCTGGTTTTCAAACACAAAAAGTATCGTTCCGACAGAGGCCAAAACGGCTATGACAGTGATTTTGCGGGGATCCGAATAGGGCCTACCTGAGTACTGCATCGAAACCTTCCTTTCCCTCGATCCTCGCCACAATGCCATTTGGAACGCACACGATCATCTGTCCCGGCATTTCAATCGGCCCAGAGCTTATACAGAGTTTGAGCGGACATGAAGATCTTACCATCTTTGCCTTTCCATCCTCAATTCTGACTTCCATATATCCAAGCTTCCCATATAACTTTATGGTTCTTTCAACGTTAAGGGCGACCCTGTAGAGCTCAGATCCTTCCATCTCGATCACGACATATCCACCCTCGGAGTGATGTACGGGGAGGGCAAAACCTATAAGGCTGAACCCGAAGAGAGAAACGATGAGGACGATATCGAGCGGAGTCAGCACGCTCCTGAGTCCCGTCCCGAAACTCTTAGGGAAGGATTTCTGTGAGGTCATTTCTCCCCGGCCCTCCGAGCTTAGCTATATCTGAAGGCTTTACACCGGATGATAAGAGGGGTTCTACAACATCCTCCGACAGACCCGGAACGTAGCTCTTCAAAATTTTAAGGTTGTCAAGTGGATCTATGACGTAATTTCCCGCACATGCCGGAATCAGCACCGACTCACCTTTCTCTATAGGGACTTCGACAGATCCGTCGCACCGGATCTGTCCCTCTCCTTCTATGGCCGAGATCGCGTGGAAGCTCTTGTATCCGGTTTTATCCTTCCAGGAGGATCGAATCTCCAGAAGCTCCATCGAAAAGTAACGGCACGATGCCAGATAAGTGTGGTGGCTTCCACCTCTTTCGACCCTTATCCCTCTGTGCTTCGCCTTGGCCCTTGGGTTGAAATCGATAACCTCAACGGACTTATCGATGTGGAGATCCCTTGGTTTCCCGTCGGGGCCAACCCTGCCCCAATCGTAAACCCTGTAGGTCAAATCGGAGTTCTCCTGCACTTCGTAGATAACTATACCCTTGCCTATGGTATGCAAGGTCCCTGGTGAGATGAGCACGGCATCCCCTGGCTCCACGCTCACTTTCATAAGGGAATCCTCTATCTCGCCGGACTCCACTTTTCCGAGAAAATCATCCGGAGACACCTTTTTCGAGAAGCCGTATATTAACTCCGATCCGGGATCAGCCCATATTACATACCACGCCTCAGTTTTCCCAAGTTCGCCATTTTCATTCTTCAATGCATATAGATCGTCGGGGTGAACCTGTATCGAGAGCCTTTCTTGAGCGTCTATGAACTTTATGAGGAGGGGAAAAGAACCGCTCCCGTTGAGGGTCCCGAGGAACTCCCCTTTGAAGCTTTCCCCGAGCTCTCTCAGGCTGAAACCTTCATACGGGCCATTCTTTACAGTGCTCACATCTTCTCCGTGGTCGGATATTTCCCAGGATTCCCCCACCTTCTTGCCTTTGGGAAGATGCTTGCCGAGTACCTCGTCCAGCCTCCTTCCACCCCATATCTTCTCTTTGAATATGTTTTCGAACTTCAGGGGGTAGGGCTCCATTAGCTCTCTTCCTCTTTATCCCCTTCAGATTCATCCTCAGATTCCTTTTCAGGTTCACCCTTGGATTCCTTTTCGGATCTATCTTCAGATCCTTTCCTTTCAGGTTCGCCCTCAGGCTCCCTGCCTTCAAGTTTCGCCTTGTCCTTTTCCACTTCATCGACATAGTTTAGCTGAAGCTCGAAGAGAATGTGGGAGAGTAGTTTACTCTCTTCATCGCTCAGGTTGTCCTTGGTTTTGGCTTCAAGCATCCTGAGGGTGTCTATAGAATCCCTCGCGGCCGCAATGTCCCTCTCTATCTTCTTGGTAATAGGATTTTGCAATTTCCCCATATGCTGCATCGCAGCGCCCTGAAACATAAGGATAAGGTGGAGGAGCATCTCCTCGCTCCCGCTGATTCGGTAATTCCGTATCTCGGAGATAGCGTTCTCGAGGACCTCCTTCTGCCTTTCGGTCAGGTTATCACCGGTTTTAACCTTGAGCATATCAAGCATCTCCAGCGGATCTATCGGGCTGGCATAGCTTCTGAATATGTCGATGAGCCCCTGAAAAAGCAGCTCTTCCCTGTCATCCTGCGATCTATTTTCCGACATACATACCTCCTGTCAGATCAAGCTGAGTTGTTTACCTCCCCCTTCCATCCCAAAGTGCTTGTATGCCAGTTCCGTGGCCGCTCGCCCTCTGGGGGTACGCTTGAGATATCCTTCCTGAATCAGATAGGGTTCATAGACTTCCTCTATGGTGTCGCTCTCCTCCGCTACGGCCACCGCGATGCTTTTTATGCCGACAGGACCGCCTGAGAATTTCTCTATTATGGTTAGAAGTATCCTCTTATCCATTTCGTCGAGGCCACTTTCATCGACGTCAAGAAGCTCAAGGGCCTCGGCGGCGACTTCCCTCGTTATGATCCCCTGAGCTCTGACCTGGGCATAATCCCTTATCCTGCGGAGAAGTCGGTTCGCCACCCTCGGTGTGCCCCTTGACCTCCTGGCAATCTCAAGAGTCCCATCATCATCAATCTCGATCCCGAGTATCTTAGCCGACCTTCTGACTATCAGAGAGAGGTTATCCGGACCGTAGAAATCGAGCCTTCCCACTATTCCGAACCGGGCTCTGAGGGGTGATGTTATGAGTCCCATCCTGGTGGTGGCTCCTATGAGCGTGAACTTCTCGAGGTTCAATCTGACGGACCTGGCACTTGGTCCGGTATCTATCATTATATCAAGGGTGAAGTCTTCCATGGCCGAGTATAGGTATTCCTCTACAACGTGGCTCAGCCTGTGAACTTCGTCTATGAAGAGGATATCCCTCTCGCCCAAATTCGTGAGAATCCCGGCAAGGTCGGCCGGCCTCTCGATCACCGGTCCGGAGGACGATTTTATGTTGACCTCAAGTTCTCTGGGCATTATGTTGGCGAGGGTTGTTTTTCCAAGTCCCGGAGGCCCATAGAATAGCACGTGATCGAGTGCCTCACCCCGCTCAAGGGCTGCGAGTATTGCTATTCGGAGGTTCTCCTTAAGCTTTTCCTGACCTACGAAGTCATCGAGCCTCGATGGCCTCAGCGATCTATCAAACTCAAGATCATCGTTTATCGGCTTCGGAGTCGTTGCCTTCTTCATGTCAGCTACCTTCCGCCTTAAACTATATCTGCTTTAGCGTTCTCCTCACTATCTCTTCGACTGGGAGGTCTTCCCCAAATTCCGACACAACTCTGTTAACTATACCCCTGGCTATTGTCCCCTTGAATCCGAGCTGTATGAGCGCGAGGACTGCCTCCTGCACAGGGGTGAGCTCCCTACTCCCTTCTGATATGAAACCGGACACCTCGGCCAATTCGGACTTCCCGAATTTGTCCTTAAGCTCGACCACGAGCCGCTGGGCCATCTTTTTCCCAACCCCAGGTGTCTCTCCGAGGGCCTTCAGATCCCCATCGAGGATGGCCATCTGAAATTCGGAGACGGACATAGCCGAAAGTATGTTCTGTGCAAGCTTCGGCCCTACTCCTGAAACCGAAAGAAGCTCAACGAAAAGCTCCCTCTCCTCCTCTCTCGAAAATCCAAATAAAGAGAGGCTATCCTCTTTGACGTGGAGATAGGTAAGTATCTCTACCTCTTCCCCAATATCTCCTATCTTTTCATAGCTCGAAAGTGGTATGTTGACCGAGAAGCCAATCCCACCGACATCTATGACAATCTGTGCTGGGTTCTTCCTGAGAAGCTTTCCTTTAAGATGTGATATCAAATGGCCAAACTCCCTAACCTGGGCCTAACCTGAACCTGAAAACCCCTACAGGAACTACTTTCCTGTAGGGAGTTCCAAACGGTTCGTGTGGCACAGCGCTACAGCGAGGGCATCCGAGACATCATAAGGTTCCGGCACCTCTTTAAGGTTTAATATAGCCCTGACCATAAACTGCACCTGTTCCTTCGATGCCGATCCGGAACCGACAACTGATTGCTTTACCTCTCTCGGTGAGTACTCTGTTACAGGGATCCCTTTATTAGCCGCAGCCAGGAGCACAACTCCTCTGGCATGGCCGATCCTGAGAGCCGTTTTAGCATTATTGCTGTAAAAGACATCTTCCACAGCTATATGATCCGGATGATATTGGTCTATGGCATCCATGATCCCTTCGTATATCTCTTTAAGCCTCTCGGGGAAGGTCCGGCTCTTCTTAGCCTTTATGCATCCATAGCTGAGGACTTCGGCCCTCTTACCCTCGCATTTAAGCACCCCGAGGCCCGTGACTACACTCCCTGGATCTATCCCAAGGATGATAGCTGCTGACATCGATCAGTCCGCCGCCAGCGCTTTAAGTTCTTCAATATCAATGTCAAAGTTGGAGTAAACCTTCTGAACGTCATCGTGATCCTCAAGCGATTCAAGAAGCTTCAGGACCTGTTCAGCCTCCTTACCTTTGACCTCCACAGTTGACTGAGGTAGCCTTGTTATCTCAAAATGCTCGTAAGGGATATCGCTTTCCTCAAGTGACTTTTTCACATTCTCAAAGCTCTCAACAGGGGCAACTATCTCGTAATTATCACCCTCACTGTCTATATCATCAGCTCCCGCATCAAGAGCTATCATTATAAGGTCATCCTCGGAGACCTTCTCCTTATCAACCGATATCAGCCCTTTGCTCTTGAACATCCAGGCCACACTCCCCGCCAAATTGCCGTTATTCTTGGAGAATATATGGCGGATCTCGGCTACGGTCCTGTTCTTGTTGTCGGTGAGTACCTCAACTATTATCGCCACTCCACCTGGGCCATAACCTTCATAAGTTGACTCCTCATAGGATTCACCAGGGATCTCACCGGTCCCCCTCTTTACGGCCCTCTCGATGTTTGCCTGGGGCATATTTACGGACTTTGCGGCCTGTATGGCTGTCCTGAGCCTCGGGTTTGCCTCCTCATCACCGCCTCCAAACCGGGCGGCTACGGTTATTTCCTTTATGATCCTCGAGAATACCTTGCCGCGGCGCGCGTCTGTGGCGGCTTTTTTACGTTTTATGGTGCGCCATTTGGAATGCCCTGACATCGCAGATCGACCTCCTTAGGGAAGTTTTGCTCCTGAGTGTAGACCTCCATAGTAGTTCAAGGGAGGTGTCTTCTACCTTGCCACCGAAATAATTTAGCATAAAATCAGGATCTTAGCAATCGAAATCTTGTCACTGTTAACATCTCGAGGTGGGTTCGTCTGTTCACGTGTAGATTTCAAAAAAGAGAGGCGACATCTGCACGTCAGATGTCGCCTCTCCGCAGCTCTGAAGATGAAAGCTTTTCACTCCCCTTCTTTCTCTGCTTTAGCCTCCTCAATTATCTTTTCAGCTATCTCCTGGGGGACCTGTTCGTATCTGGAAAACTCCATCGTGTAAAGTCCACGTCCCTGGGTAAGGGATCTCAGAGTTGTAGAGTATTTGTGGAGTTCTGCAAGTGGGGCCTGCGCCTTTATCCTCTGGAAGTACCCATCGGAGTCAACCCCCATAATCTTTCCCCGGCGTCCTGAGAGATCTCCCATAACATCTCCCATAAACTCCTCCGGAACTACCACTTCAACTTCGTATATCGGTTCGAGGAGTACCGGATTAGCCTCCATGAACCCTTTCTTGAAAGCCATTGATCCGGCTATTTTGAAAGCCATATCGGAGGAATCAACTGAATGGAAGGAGCCGAAATAGAGGGTGACTTTGACGTCAACTACCGGATACCCTCCGAGTACGCCCTGTGGCAGGGCCTCGACTACCCCTTTTTCGACCGATGGGATGAACTTCGAAGGTATGACACCGCCGGTTATTCCATTGACGAACTCGAAGCCTTCCCCAGGTCCGAGGGGCTCAAGCCTGATATAAACTTCGCCGTACTGACCGTGCCCACCTGTCTGCTTCTTGTGCTTGTGATGTCCCTCAGCCTTTTTCCTTATTGTTTCCCTGTAGGGTATCTTTGGTTTTGTGAGATCTACATCCACTCCGAACTTCTCCTTGAGCTTTTCAACCACTACCTCGAGGTGGAGTTCTCCCTGGCCTGAGACTATCGTCTGTTTCAATTCGCTGTCCGCATTGAAAACGAAAGACGGATCTTCGCTGTGAAGCTTCGAAAGGCCGGTACTTATCTTCTCCTCATCACCCTTTGCCTTTGGCTCAACGGCGATGCTTATCACAGGCTTTGGGAAGTCTATGCCTTCGATGACGAGAGGTTCCCTCCTGTCACAGAGGGTGTCCCCCGTATCGGTGTTCTTAAGTTTTACGAGCGCACCCAGGTCCCCGACCTTCAACTGGCCGACCTCTTTCCTCTCCTTACCGTTCAAAAGGTATATCTGGCCTATTCTCTCAGTTATATTTTTGGTTGAGTTGAAGACATCATCTCCTGAGCTCAGCGTGCCCGAATAGACTCTTATATATGATAGCTCACCGATATGTACCTCAGATATGGTTTTGAAAACGAGCGCTGAAAGTGTAGAATCCTCGGAGAGCTCCACTGAAATCTCGTCCTCGGCTCCCGGTTTCTTCCCTTTTATGGGTTCCCTATCAGCAGGGGACGGGAAACAATCACAAACTATATCAAGGAGCCTGTCCGTCCCTATGTTGCCTGCAGCGTCACCACAGAGGATGGGAAAGATACTCCCATCGATCACACACTTCCTGAGCCCTGAGGCTATCTCCTCGTGGGAGAGCTCTCCTTCCTCAAAGTACTTTTCGAGCAATGCGTCATCGCTTTCGGCAACCGCGTCTATCAGTTTCTCCCTGAACTCCTCAGCTCTAGGCTGAAGATCAGCAGGTATATCGCTTTCCTTCGGTTTCCCACCTTCATCTGGGTAGGTCAAAAGCTTCATCTTAAGGAGGTCAATTATGGAGTTAAAACCCAATCCTTCACCCGAAGGTATCTGAAGAGGAACAGCCGAGTTGCCAAACCTCTCGGATATACTTTCCAGAGCTGAATCGAACAGTGCATTTTCTCTGCTTAACATATTTACAAAGATGATTCTCGAAACCCCATAATCGGAAGCATACTGCCAGACCTTCTCGGTACCGACCTCGATACCGGAAAGGGCGTTTACTACAATCACAGCGCCTTCCACAACCCTCAGGGCCTCCTTCGCCTCACCCGTGAAATCAATATACCCCGGGGTATCGAGGATGTTTACCTTCTTGCCTTTCCAATCACAATGGAGCATCGAAACATTTATAGATATGCCCCTCGATATCTCGCTGGAACTGTAATCTGATCTCGTCGAGCCATCCTCAACTTTCCCCATGCGGTTTACCTCCCCCGCTGAGAAGAGGATGGCCTCTGAAAGGGTGGTCTTGCCCACAGTCCCATGGCCTACAAGTCCAATATTTCTGATCGCTTCTATGTTGTAATCCTTCACCTGTTTCCCCCCTTTTCTTTCTATGGGATTCAATTTCCAGCCATATCTGAGTAAAACTAAAGTTAATACAAAGTCAATTATGTGTCAAGAAGTTTCATGGCCGTGTAGCCCTGTAGGATAAACTCTATCATATCAGGTCTCTTAGCTTGTTAACAGTGCATTATGAATAAAATAAGTTTTTGTTTTTAAAAAGTATATGGTTTCAGTTCATATCTAATAAATTTTGCCTATCTTGATCTGCCCTGATGGTCTCTTGCCAATACTTAAGCCTCTACCTTGTGAAGGGATTCTCCTTCGTCATCTCAGGTGCCGAAAGTGAGAAGGGGGACGGACAAAGCCAATGGCTAAAACTATTTCAGAATAATCGGGCTTGACATATCTGTCGTTCTTCTTATCTTCTGTATTAGGACTTTTGGAGGAAACTTTTAAATAAGCCGTAATTGCAGGGATTGCGGGGGATATTGGTCACACCTTTCAGATAATACTCATTCTATTAGTGAAGCTATTCTTTCTATTCACAAAAAGCGGCTGCGGTTAAATCCTGTCTGTTAAGTTTTCACCCGCAAAGCCGGGAGCCCTCTTCCTTATTTCAACAGCCAGCTTTGCGAGTGCGGAAAGAACTATGAGGTCAGGGACTATATAGATACCGGTGCCAAGGGCAAGCACCTCCCAGAAGCCTTTGCCATTGCCCAGGTAGAGGTTCTGAACCATAAGATGAGCGAGACCGAAAAAGTAGATTATGAAAAGGCCCAAGACCATGGCGATAAAGGTTCTGAGATAGCTGATCCTTATGTTCCTCCCTGCAGCCAACCCGGTGACATAAGCCCCCGGAATGAAACCTGCTATATATCCGAAGGATGGCCTGAACACATAATGCGGCCCTCCTCCGTAAGCAAAGACAGGAACCCCGATAAGTCCCATAGCTACATATAAGAGCTGACTTAAGGCACCGTATCTTCCCCCAAGTAGGATACCTGCCAGTGCCACGGCGCCTGTCTGAAACGTGTAGGGGGTGCCTGACGGAAGATCGAGCTTGATATGCGCCCCAATCGCGGTCAGTCCTGAGAAAAGGGCTGACAGAATCATATATTTTGTCCTTCTCACAACCTGACTCCCTGTTATCCTGGCTTACATGTCTCCCGAAACTGCGTCCGCTTCCTTAATCAGTGTTCGTATCTGCTGTCTTTTGTGTTCAGTGAGGGGACACTGGTTCTCAGAAGTATCGCGCAGCACTCTGGCACGCTTCCGGGCAGGTTGAATCATATCCGATGGATTTTGCACCCATGCCAGCGGAACTCGGTGATCCACAAATGCCGGTAGCCAACATTCTTCGCGGAAGAACTGGGCTGTATGATCGGTTTCCAGGAAAAACCCTCCGCGCGGAGCGGTTTTCAGAATTGTTTCAAGCCCAATATGTTCATCATCAGCATTCACCTCGCGGAACAGGTGCTGGAAGTACTGTCCCATTTCATAATCCAACACCAGTTGTACCACGCTGCCAACATCGCTGAAGGCAAGACACCCGATCCCCAATTGCCTTTGGCCCGCAGCGATATTAAAAGCAGCAGACATGGCCTTCTCATAGACGGATTGTGGTGATACCGTCTTGGCAGCAACCCCCATGATGGCTGTTCCGGCGTGGCCACCGAAAAGGTACGCATGCATCTGCGATCCTGCCAGCACATGTAATGCCAGGTCCGGTCCCGATTGCCTGTGGGAGGCATCTTTCATATCTATAATCGTCGAGCTACCTACGATACCATGCGTTCTGTTGTCGATGGCCAGACGCATTGCATTTAGGGCCAGGGATTCCGCGGTATTCTGGGTTAGGCCGCCGGCTACCGTAACGGGGGTTGACGCTCCGGCCACGGGCATCTGACCGAAGGTTATCGGTGTGCCGAGAAACCGTCGCGCATCCATAGCAATCTCTATGTTCTCCCGGGTAATCATAAAGGGCGAGTTTACCCAGCACTTGGTTGCAAAGACCGGGTCGCGTTTAACCTCCTCCATGGACCCTTTGGCAATCTTACAGGCTTCGATAAAGAACGGCAACTGTCTGGACGAGTAGACGGAGACGCGATGAGGTTTACGGCTGTTGAGAATTATATCGGCAAAGGCGTGAAACGCTGCAGCAGCCTTGGGCACATCAGTTGGAATAAATGTCGGATGCGTCCTATGCTCGATACCCATCGCGTCAACTATGTGGCACCATTTAACAAGATCGGCTTCGGTGGCAGGTCGCAACCTGTTGGTCTCAAGATCGCATATAAGCAATGCCTGTCCGTGGGTGAACATCTTCAGCTCCGAGGTGGGCCAATCAGCTTGTACATCTCCGTGTCCCTGAATCCACTTCTGTTTCTCTGCAGCGATCCGTGTTAGGACCTTATCC
>CAZTBA010000093.1:0-16467 GCA_964611725.1 uncultured bacterium | reverse complement strand
TTTCGGCTAATACTTGTGTCTATATTGCTATAGACTGGATTCATGTATAGGGGACCCCATAAGATCACGCCCATGCCGGGCGTACACAACCGGTTCCAGCGGACGGCGTACCGCCGCCGCTGAACCGGAACGTTGAGCCTGTCGAAAAACCTACTTCGGAAAAATTTGTGGGAGAAAAAGATTGAAATAGCACCACTTTTTAGGTCGAAGTAGGAGAGACCATTAACTTTTCCTGATTTTGCGCGTCTAAGTGGGACGAAAATCTTTATGCATCTTTTTGTCATCACTTTTTCGACAGTCTCGTTGGCCACATAGAAAGGAACAGAGCATGAATCCGGAGATCGCTATCAGGAGCGAGACTAACGCCGATATTGGCGCGATAACTGAGGTGACGATCGCAGCGTTCAAGACCTTGGAGATCAACAACCACACGGAGCAGTTCATTATTACGGCGCTGCGTAAAGCCAAGGCTCTCACGGTATCGCTGGTCGCAGAATTGGATGGCCGTGTGATCGGGCATATTGCGTTCTCTCCCGTGACAATTTCGGACGGTACCCATAACTGGTATGGACTTGGACCTGTCTACGTGTTGCCGGAGTATCAACGGAAAGGGATTGGCAAAGCCCTGATAAGAGAAGGCTTGTCACGACTGAAAGACCTGAATGCCCGGGGGTGCTGCCTCGTTGGACATCCGGCTTATTACAGGAAGTTTGGGTTCGATAATGTATCCGGGCTTGTACATGAGGGAGTACCACAGGAGGTCTTCCTCGCTTTGTCTTTCGATGGGCATACTCCGCAGGGCGCCGTCACGTTCCGCGAGGGATTCAAAGCGGATGGCCAACAAGAGGGTGCAGGGGACGCCTAACAGCGGACCTGACCCCAGCCGTCAGGCCTAATTATTAGGGATATTTCAGAGTGAAATTTAGTGAGCTTGTAAGACTACTGGAACAGAATGGTTTCAAAATCGTGAAAGAAAAAGGCTCTATTAAGAATACTATGGGAAACCCGGATGGGATAAACTGATAAGAGTTGACTATCATGGATCGAAGGAAGCGCCCACAGACACTTGCCATCATATTCTCAAAGCGGCAGGAATAGAACAAACTTAGAGGGAAGTTGAGATGATTGAAATACCTTATTCATTAGTAATCGAAGCTACTGAAGAATCCGATTATTTCGGGTTCTATTCTCCCGACTTAGAGGGCTTTTCAGGAATAGGTCACTCTGTAGAGGACTGTTTATTCAAGGCTAAATGGGGCATGAAGGAACATGTTGAGCTTCTGAAGTAACAAGGACTTCCAGTACCCTTTCAAAATCCAGATCCCAAAATCTTCATCCAAAATGAAAGAAAACACGTTATAGCCTGATACTTTACGATATTTATAACCGCTTCTTCGCCAATACCCTAACCACAGGATGAATTCAGACGGGGCTATCGCCCTGTCGCTTACCCCAAACGTTGAGCCTGTCGAAAAACCTGTTTCAGAGCAATTCGTGGGAGAAAAAGTTCAAAACAATACAACTTTCTGGGTCGAGGTAGGGTAAACTATAAACTTTCCCTGATTGTGGGAAGAAAATCTTTATACACCTTTTTGTCATCACTTATTCGACAGTCTCGTTAAGCGGCTAGCGCATGGGTTGCCACAGGAATATGCCTTGCGCTCAAATCCTGGAAGGATAATCTATGATAATCACCTCGTTGCCCCAAGATGAAGCATTCATGAAAGAAGCCCTTTTGGAAGCGGAAGCGGCTCTCCAAAGGGGCGATAGACCGATTGGCGCAATAATCGTACATGGTACTCAAGTCATTGCAAGAGCATCCAACACTTTCAAGTCAGGACAAAGTGATGTTGCCCATGCAGAATTGAGCGCCATCCTTTCCTGTGTATCGTACCTCCAAGAACATGGTCGCGACTGCGTCATCTACACAACGTGCGAACCTTGCGTGATGTGTTTGGGCGCAATCATCATGTCAAATATTCGAGAGATTGTTTTTGGCATGCCAGACAACTACATTCAGGGACGACTTGCAATTGACGCTGTCCCCTATGTCAAGAAACGTGTACGCCGATACACTTGTGGCGTGCTACAAGAAGAGTGTGTAGCATTGTTCCGCAGCTATTCGGAAGAAGAAACTACTCTCTGTTTGCAGGGCACGTTGAAATGAGAGATAGCCGCACAACGAAAGGGTCCAAGTGTATGGGAGTTGAAGTCCGAGGGGCAAGACGAGAGGAAGCAAAGGCCGTACGGGACCTGATCTCCCTGGCTTTCGACGCGGAGAGCTACGGGCCGAGCCTTGAGGAGCCGGCCCAGGATATAGGCTCATCGTCCATGGATCTCGATCATCGCGCTGAGAATACGCGCGTCCTGCTCGTGGATGGCCGGATCGTCAGCGTCGTCCACCTTCTGCGGCGACAGGCTTACGTTCACGGCAACCACGCGGCGATGGGCTGGATCAGCATGGTTGCCACCCATCCTGACTACAGAGGACAAGGCCACATGCGCCACCTGATGATGGCAACGCACAGCTTCATGCGTGAGTGTGGGTTGTGCTTCTGCGGTTTGATGGGTGCGCAGGCCTGCTACTCGGGCTCTTTGGGATGGCGCTCGTGCGGCGACAAGCTTCCAGCCCTGCCCCGGAAGTACATATCGCCAGCCACCCGAGCCACAGACAACGAAATACGCGCTCGCACGGTCATGGACGAGGACATCCCCTTCCTTTCGCAGCTTTACACCGCACTCAACACACCACGGTTCGGCCCCGTTATCCGGTCGGACGAGTACTGGCGTCGGTGGTCGCTGCGCCGGCCCTGGCAAGGCATTTACGTGGTGGCCTGCGGTGCAGCAGGGCCGCTTGGCTACTTCCACATATCAGGGAGCACCGTGGACGAGATTGGCTGGGACCACAGTGGCCGGGACACTCAACAGGGGACACTCTTAGCAGCAGCTTCGTGGGCGGCAGAACATGGACATCAACACGTGTATTTCTATGAAGGGGCAATGGGCGAAGCCGAGGATCAAGCGATCTGTCATACGCTTCCCGGGACTCGCTGCGCCTACGCCAATCCCCTCGGCCAGACGGTCTGGGATCCGGACCCGACCCCGTATAAACTCGAGAACTGGCCCGAGGCAACAGGTTACCTTGTGAAGTTCGTAGGACCCGGACCGGGAGTACTCTCTGAAACGGACTGCACGGAATCGCTCGTAGAGGTGCTGGCCCAGCACTCGTGGTACTTCTACGACGGCGATTCATCGTGATGGCGACTTCCGGGCGGGATGCGATGCCGAGACAGGACGGCTAACAACTGGACGAAGACAGATGAGTAAACGTTACTCATTCACTCGCTGCTTATCCAGGATGTTATATGATCAAAGAGAGGAAGTCTGATCAGAATGTCGGTCAAAGAAATACCATTCACAAAGCGCGACCTGGAAGAGATCGCAACTAAGTTCCCGACGCCGTTCCATATCTATGACGAGAAAGCCATCAGGAGAAATGCTCGAGACCTCCTGGAAGCTTTCGCGTGGAACGATGGCTTCAAGGAGTACTTCGCAGTCAAGGCGACACCGAATCCCTTCATACTGAAAATTCTGAGAAGTGAGGGGTTCGGAACTGATTGCAGTTCGTTACCGGAGCTTATTCTTTCAGAGAAGGTTGGAATCGTTGGAACAGACATCATGTTTTCCTCCAACGACACACCCGCAGACGAATTCCAAAAAGCGCGACAGTTGAACGCTATTATAAACCTTGACGATATCAGTCATATACCGTTTCTCGAGAAAAATGGCGGCATTCCAGAGATAATCTCCGTTCGATATAATCCGGGAAAGCAGAGAGAGGGAAGCTTCATCATGGGAAGCCCGGAGAACGCCAAGTACGGGTTCACGAGGCAGCAGGTTTTCTCTGGGCTTGCGCAATTGCGCCGAAAAGGATCGCGGAGATTCGGGATACACACCTTTATCGCCTCAAATGAATTAGATCCCAACTACTTCGTCGAGACTGCGGATATGCTGTTTGATCTTGCGCTGGAAATTGAAGGGAAACTGAAGATCCGTCTGGAGTTTGTGAACATTAGTGGCGGAATCGGCATTCCATATGAACCGGGCCAAACGAAGGTCAGCTTAGCGTATGTCGGCAGAGAAATCAGGAGAAAGTACCAGGAAAAGGTCCGAAGAACCAGTTTGCATCCCTTATCCATATTCATGGAATGCGGGCGAGCGATCACCGGACCATATGGATATCTCGTGTCACGGGTACTTCACAAGAAAGAGATCTACAAGACTCATATAGGCCTCGACGCGAACATGGCGAACTTGATGAGGCCAGGTATGTACGGTGCATATCACCATATAACCGTGGCCGGTAAAGAGGACTGGCCGCATGATCAGACATATGACGTTACCGGCTCCTTGTGTGAACCAATCGACAGATTCGCCATAGACCGGTCGCTACCTGAGATAGAAATCGGAGATCTGGTCGTAATACATGATACCGGCGCTCACGGACACGCGATGGGGTTCAACTATAACGGAAAACTCCGCTCGTCCGAGTTGCTACTTCGTGAGGACGGCAATGTCGTTGAAATCCGCAGACCGGAGACGGTCGAAGACTATTTCGCAACTCTTGATTTTGAACAACTTGAAAGATTCGAAGTGTAGAAACGAGAGGGTGATCACGTAAAATTGCGCTTGATTTGATGCCTTCTCGCTCCCTTAGGTTGCTGCGAGGGTGCAAGTCAGCTTATCGTTTAGGTAGTAAGAGGCAACGACATGGGATGGAAGGTAACCCTGCTGGTGAGCACCGGGAGCGAATGGCCCGGCCCATATGCACACTACCTTGATCGCCTGGCATCAGGAGTATGGAGATGGAAATCTCGTGGACGGCGGGGAACTCCACCGTACCAGGGTGGATATGAATGCAGTGGCGAAGACAACCATCATGGAGGCCATGTCATGTCGAACGAGAAGTTGATGGGAGAGTGGAACCGCTATTTTCTGGGAGAGCCGCTTCGGATTGGAAACCGTCGCGTGCTCTTAGTTGACGATTTCTTCGTGGAGGATCGGTGGAACGTCACGCGCGAAGTCAACGTACCGCTCAAACATCCGTGCAATCCCGTGCTTGTTCAGGACAAGCCGTGGGACAACCACGCCTATGCCCCGAGCGTCCTTTTTGATGAGGAGGCAGGGGTCTTTCGCATGTGGTATGGCGCGTTCGATTCGACTGCCTTCGTGCGGCAGTATCGCGTGGGCGGATGGGACCCGAAGCGGCATGGGTATCCGTATTATGTGTGCTATGCGGAGAGCGCCGACGGCGTGAACTGGGAGAAGCCTGCGCTTGGGCTGGACTACCGGGAGTGGAAGAACACGAACGTTGTGATGGTGGGGGAACAGAAGTGCCAGGGGCATCGGGTGATCGAGAATCATCCCTCGTCAGGGCAGCCGGGCAGGTTCGTAATGAACTACCGTGACAACGTCAAAGGGACATCGATGGGGCTGTGCCTGGCATATTCCGACGATGGAATCCACTGGCGTCCGGACCCGGGCAATCCCGTCTATTCCGGGGTGCGGGATACGATGCACAATGTGCTCTACGATGACGAGCGGGAGCGATGGCTTCTCTACACGCGTCCGATGAGCTATGCGGGGCAGCACAAGATGACCGAGGCCGACATGGCCTATGGTATGAAGAGCCGGGGTGCGGTAGCCGTGGGTGAGACCCCGCAAAGTTTCCACTACCCCCGCTGCATCCTGTGGCCGGAGGAGGACGAGCCGGCAAAGATCGATGCTTTCTTAGTGGTCAAGTGCGGTTCGCACTTCATCGGGTTCAAGACGATGATGACGGCGGAGAGCCTGAACGATGTTTACTTAGTTTCCAGCCGGGATGGGATCCGCTGGAAGCGACTGCCTGGAGCCGAGCCATACATCGCACGCGGTCGGGAAGGCGATTTCGACTGCGGCCAGGCCGGTGCGCCGAAGAACATCGTGGAGGTGGGAGACTGGTACTATCTCTACTATTGGGGAACGCCGCGCGGCCAGAAAACCTGGGAGAACATCTCGGGGATAGGTCTTGCCATGATTCATCGGGATCGTTTTGTCGCACAGGTTGCCGGGGAGTCTGGGGGGTATCTGCTGACCCGCGAATTTGTGGTTGAGGGAGACGAACTGCGGGTCAACATAGCCACCTACGGTCAGGTCAGGAATGCGCGGTTTGCTGCGGAGTTGATCCGCGTGCCCCGGGAGGGTCCACCGACCCCGATAGAGGGGTATACGTTTGAGGTGTGCGATGCGAAGGCGGATAATCTGCTGGATGGGGTGATCACGTGGCAGGGAAAGGATGTTTCTGCGCTTCGTGGGACCGCTGTGCAGGTGCGTTTCTATCTGCGCAATGTCGGGCTTTATGCCGTTCAGTGTGCGGACAGGGATGGATAGAGACGTATCGGCGCTCATGTGGCATAACCGCCAGGGTTTTGACACCCTTCACGGAGTTTACCCTGAGCTTGCCGAAGGGCTCAGAATATCAAGGTAGGGAAAATGTTAACATCCATACTTGTATTATTGGTCATGCTGTCGGCCTCCGTCCACATCCGTGCGGAATATCGCGGCCCACGGCGGTACGTCTACATCTTCAAACCCCTGACGATGGGGTTGATCTGTTTAATCGCCATCCTGGGACAGGCCTCCTTGCCGTTTTACAAGTATATGATTATCGTCGGTCTCATCTCTTCCATGGCGGGTGATGTTTTCTTGATGCTGCCCTCGGATCGGTTCGTGGCCGGGGTGATTGCATTTCTCATCGCCCATCTTTTCTACATTGTGGCTTTTGCGTCAGAGATTAGTGCGCTGATATGGTGGCCATTAATCCCCATTGTCACCTACGGCATTGTCATTTACACCATTCTCGCCCCCTATCTCGGCAAGCTACAGTTGCCGGTCCTCATCTATGTTGCGGCCATCCTGATTATGACTTGGTTAGCCTGGGAGCGGTGGAGCCAAACGGGTCAAAGCGGGATGCTTCTGGCCTCCGTCGGGGCGGTTCTGTTTGTCATTTCGGACACAATTCTGGCGATCAACCGCTTCCGGGGAGCGTTCAAACCGGCCCGTGCCTTGAACTTGACCACATATTTTGCTGCGCAGTGGTTGATTGCCAGTTCGGTAGGGACTTCGGCGTTTTAGATAGTCTCGTTAGCCATGGAAACAAAGAATGAACAGACGCGAGTTCATAAAGACCACCACGATTGCACTGGGGTTTACTGTCTATGGCAGAACTTTGCTGACCGAGGATGACATGAAAAGGAGAGATAGACCGAACATTCTGTTCATTATGACGGATCAACAACATGCAGGCATGATGGGCTGCACCGGTAACAAATGGCTGAAGACCCCGGCTATGGATAGTCTGGCGCGGGATGGTATCCGTTTCGAGAGAGCGTACTGTGCAAATCCCGTGTGCGTCCCCAGTCGCATAAGCATGGCGACGGGCGTAATGCCCGGACGTCTCGGGGCATTTGACAATAGCTCAGGGATAAGAAGTGCGCTGATCCCGGACGAGGTTCATGAAAACTCGCTCGGCAGAATGATCAAACGGGCGGGATATGACACGTTCTATGGCGGTAAGGTCCATATGTGCAGCGCACTGATCCCCAGTAATGCCGGTTACGATGAGTACCACAGGGATGAACGCGACGAGCTGCCTGCAGCCTGCGTCGAGTTCATGAGCAGAAAACGCGACAGGCCGTTTTTCGCCGTGGCATCATTCGTCAACCCTCACGATATCTGCTATGCGTACTGCGCCTACAAAGGCAAAGGCGAAAAGAATATGGCGAGTGTGGACGAGCTGTATCGGAAGGCATCTACGCTTCCTCTGGACCAATTACCTCCGCTCCCTGAGAACTATGGGATCCAGAAGGACGAGCCGCGGGCGATTGCGGCAAATTTGAATCCCAAAGCCGTGACCCCGGCCATTACCATGCGTGAGAACTACGACGAAAGAGAGTGGCGGATCTATCGCTGGATATACTGCCGCCTGACCGAGCAAGTCGACAAGCAAATAGGCAGAATTCTGGATGGTCTAAAGAACGCCGGATTGGAGAAAGAGACGCTGATCATATTCACCAGCGATCACGGAAACATGGATGCAAGCCATAGACTATCATCGAAGGGGCTTTTCTACGACGAATCGGTCGGGGTTCCGTTCATCATGAAGTACAAAGGCGTCATCCCGGTTGCCACAACAGACAGGGAGCACCTGGTTTCCACAGGGCTTGATATCCTGCCAACGCTGTGCGATTACGCAGAAATCAAACCACCGGCATATCTCTTAGGCAAAAGCCTTCGGACAGTGTCAGAAGACAAACCGGTTAGTGAGTGGCGCTCCTATGTTACCTCTGAAAATGGTTGGGGTCGAATGATTCGAAGCCGGAGGTTTAAGTACTGTGTCTACGACTATGGCGAGAGCAGAGAATCCTTAGTTGATATGGAGAACGATCCCGGCGAAATGCGGAACTTAGCCCATGATCAGCAATTCAGAGAGGTGCTGGACAAGCATCGGCAGTTCTTGAAGGAATGGGTTGAGACATCCGGCGATACAGACGGCTCGAAGTACATACGGAATAGCTAACAAGACGGATGCAGGCAAAGCTGGACGGCGGTATCAACTACTTGGAAACGAGCGCCTGCTACGACATTAGCGAAAAGCTCATAGGATGCACCACAGCCCACCGCCATGGCGAGTACGTACTGGCGACCGAGGCTGAGGGGAAAACCGCTTCACCCGCTCCAGATAAGTTTTTGATAAACAACGGTTTCTAAGTGGCAAGTTGGGTCGATATGAGAGTTCCTGCACCGCCCCACCAGGGCATCTCTACACCTCAACGACAAAGGTCGGTTAAACCCTATTCTATGAAATGCAAATTGGCATCGGGCCTTTCACTCCTCTAAGAGATCGACCTCCGTTGCAGACCAATCCTTCGGATCGATCCTTATCGTCTTGATCTCATTTCCCTGCATAGGAAATTCGAAGCTCTTCTCTCGGAATGGGAAACTGAGTTTTAAAGTACAGTCTTTCCCTGCGGCCTCATATCCCCTGATTACAAGGTCATCCGATCCTTCCGCCTGTTTCAAAACCGATACGATCACATTCTCCGGTTCCACAGAAATGTAGGATACTTCATAAAGCTTCTGTCCATCGTGGCCCGATTCCTGATGCACGATAGCTGGCTCGTTGAACTCCCAAGCCCTGCGGGGAACACCGGCATCCTGCCAGGAACCAACATGCGGTATGATGCGGAAGCGCACCCGCTGTATTCCCTGATCTATGATCGGATAATGGGAGGAGGCATCGTAGCGCCCGTTGTCATGATGCGCATACGAAGGGCTCCTGAGCAGGGTCATCCTCAGGGTCGATCCCGTGGCATCGTATCCGTATTTTCCATCATTGATTACGGCAAGACCGTAGGGCACAACCTCCCCATCCTTCCTGACGGCCTTCCCTGAGAGGTCAACCCACTGCTGACAGGGTTGCTCATGGCCATCGAGTTCCCTTTCAGTGTATCCATAGGGCGCATCACTGAAGTCTACCTCCCCGTCTATACGGGTCTCAAAAGCAAGCTTGAGCGTCCGATAGTGCTCCTGCCAGTTGATCCTAAGGTCAAGATCTATGTAGGGCAGATCCCTGTAAAGGGTTATAAAGCTTTCCGCGGTTGATTTCGAATATGACGATACAACCCGGAGAGTTGCGCGGACATCTCCCTCCTCGAAAATCGAGATCACTGCATTCCCGAACCTCCCATCCTCGACCCTGTAGCCGGTTATGCCGTGGCTCCACGTATCGGAATGGTCAACCATAGAAGCCAAAACAGTCCCTCTGTCCAGGACCTCAATCTGAGAAGACCTGTCATAGAGCCTCGATATGAAACCGCTGTATGGATCGATCTCCATGCGCCAGAAATCGTTTTCGAGCGATGTTCCTGCGACCTCAAGCCTGCGTTTGGCCTTTGCGGGTTTCACAGATTCCGATGGTACAGCCCGATAGCAACGATACCCGAGTGGAGGTACCTGAGCGAGGAAGGCACAGTCCACATGTCCTATCCTCTGCCCCGCAATATCCTGGGATGGGACAGCTTTGTCTTTTTCGTCCACGAAAGCAACTTTGGAACCTACACCTCGGCGCACATGCTGTGTGGTTGTGACTACGGATCGCACCTCCCACGGAAGCGGGTTGAAAACGAAGACGAACCTGGTTCCCTCCCCGCGTGTATCCACGGAGTTAGCTATCCGTTGAACCACGAAATTCGTCATTTCGGATGCCCCATGGCATGCCTCCCCATAGCTGTCACGGACGTCCTCGTAGGCGCTTTCTATGCTTGTGCCGGCAAGCACATCGTGGAACTGATTGAAGAGGACGTTTTCCCAGGAGAGTGTTAAAGCCTCCCTGGGATAACTTCCGTCATAGACAAGGGATCCAACCGTTGCGAAACGCTCGGCGATCATAAGTGAGTGTTCCGCCTTACGGTTCCAGTACTTAACGCCGGAGTGGACCGAATAACACCCGCGTGCGTGGTGCTGGAGCTCGGTATCGATGGTCGGGATTTCTTCAGAAGGATACGACGAGAGGAACGCGTCCACGAAATTCTCAAGTTTGGAGAACCTCACATCAGGCATCTCCTCATCTCCCATAGCGTCCAAGATCGCCTCGATATTCCTTTTGGTCGGTCCTCCGCCATGGTTTCCGACCCCATAGAAACAGAGGAATTGCTTCTGGCCATCGAGGGCATGCCTGTAGTTCGCAACGGCTATCATCTTCTCCTTCAGGCCATCCCCACAGCCGTAGCCACGCGGTATGAGACATCCGAGGACTTCCGAGCCATCCTTCGCCCTCCAGTGGAAGGTTGTCCCCTTGTATCTCATCTCCCAGATCGGATCGGGCCTCGCAAAGACGTAAGCTTCCATCTGTTGTTTCTTTAAAATCTGCGGGAGAGTTCCAGCGTGACCGAAGGTATCCGGATTGAATCCGACCCGTGCCTTACGTCCAAATTCCTGCTGGAAAAAGCGCTGTGAATAAAGGCCATGCCTTACGAACGATTCGCCGAGTGGGATGTTACAGTCTGGCTCCACCCACCATCCCCCCGCGATATCCCATCTGCCCTCCTTTACCCTCGTCCTTATCTCTTCGAACATCTCAGGGTCCACTTCCTTAACCCACTTGTAGAAGGCAGCAGAGCTTGCGGTGAAGATAAACCTTTCCGTCTCCTTCATCCTCTCGAGGGCGGATCTGAAGGTTGATCGGACCTCCTCTGCCCCCTCCTGCCAGCGCCACAGCCAGACCGGATCGATGTGCCCGTGCCCGATCATATGTAGTGTTGTATCCTTAGCTTTCTTCCCTTCTACCGCCATTTCCCGAACTCCTTTCAATAATCAATTTTCCGGAACAATTTCCTTCACCAAATCCACAACTGTTTCTAATCCTAACAGGTCCCGATAGAGACGCGATATACCTCGTCTTCAATCAGGTATCTGACTGCCCCAATTCAACAAGCCTCCCGCCACCCGGGGGAAGCTCGAGGGAAAAGCTGAAGCTTTCCCCCAGATCCCTGAGGTCCAGGTTATCACCCGTCAGGCAGTCCCTTATCCATTCCACACCGTATCCAACACTGTCCTTTCTAAAGCTCACAGTGGCGACATCCGCTGCAGATGCATCCCTGCTTGCCAAAAAGACGTATTTTCGAGAGGTTTCCCTGTGTCGGAAGGTGTTTATGAGGCCCCCGGGAGAATATTTCCCACCGCATCCCGAAATCGAAGCGATGTTCTCGACTTTATCGAGCTTCATCAATGTCGGGCCGATAACCTTGAGTTCTTCGTTGACCTCCTTTACCTCCTCCCACATCGAGGGATCCATCGTCTTTATCGTCTCATACCGGAACCAGTTCACGCCCTTGCACCCGGAGGCGAGCGCAAGATAGACCTGGGCACGCATCTCATTCTGGACAGGCCTTCCCTTGACCTCGAATCCCATTGGGACCACGATCACCGGCATATCAAGCTCGATGCCGAGATCCACCCAATCCTTGGCATAATTTTCATAATCGGCAAAATTCTCTTCCGGCTCGCCCGAGAGGACATAACAATCGTACATAATGCACGGCGGCTTTGGAGAAGGGGGTTCTCCATAGCCCGTAGACTTGACGATGTACTCCCTGGCCAGTTTCCGGGAATCCTCTGCCCAGAAGAATATCCCGGTTATGACAGGCGAAAATGGTAGATCCTTTGCAGAGCTTCCGTAACTGAGGAATGCATGATGTACACGTGCGATCCTATCTATCACGCCCGGATTGTTGAAGACCGGTTCATCGAAAGCATAGAATGCGGGAATGGAGCTTGCGTATGGCGAACTGCGGAAACTCTCGATTATGTTCCGGACCTGCTCTGCGAGCCCTTTATCCGAGAGAGGCTTATCCCCATCGGGACCCTGGTCGAAAGGTGGCGGGAGATTGGTCGCATCGTGGGAGTAGAGGGCGAACCAGGCTAAGATGTTTTCCCAGCCGAGAGGACCCGATTCAGTATATGGGGGGTCTCCGAACCTTATCCAGCATATAAGGGGGATCGATACGATAAACTTCAGGTCATGCTGGCCCACAATTTCCAGGAGCTTCAGATTGTTCGAGATCGACCCGTGAAATCCGTTTACGATATTAAAACCGTGCGAGGCGACGTCTGAGATCACGTTCTCATAGGTAGAGGGAGCTCCCGTAGGGACGGTAGAGCAAGTCCCCCTGATGAAGAGGGAAGAGATCTCAAACGGGAGATCGTATCCCTGTAACGGCGAAGAGGCTTCAGCCATGGCAATTCCTCCCGAAAAGGCGATAAAAAGCGGCAGAGTGGCAAGTAGCTTTAAGATTAATTTGTGGCTGAAAACGTTCAAGTAGAGCATTATCTACTCCATAGCTGATTTCGGATAGTGTTTCCCCGGTTTGTGAAGTGCGACGTTTATGGAGAAGAGCGCTTTGGCTAAGATCCGCAGGTCCGATGTTGGCCACTTTTGTCTGCTTATGTAGGCTCGACGGCTTTCCGCTGTGCTCTTTTCCTACCAATGAAGTAACCCAACACCACCATCGCGGCCATAACAACGGTGATTTTTGCAATGCGCTTCTTCGAAGGATAGTATGGGGTATAGGCATATAGTGTTTTCGCACGGTTCCATGTGAGAATCCATCCATCATCATTCATCGACACTTTGCGGACATCCTTGTCGAGGTGGAATATCCACTCCTCATGTCTATCATGAATCCATATGCTTTTTTTCTGCTTCACCACATTCGCTTCATCCCTGAAGCTAAGGGTAATAGGCAGGTCATATATCTCGCCTTTCTGATCTATGGCCACCGTTATTTCCGATTGTCCTTCCTTGGGATGCTCGATGTTATAACGGAAATCAAGGTCAGGTAACCCTGGTCTGTGCACCCATTGATCGAAGAGCCAAAGCAAGTCTTTGCCGTATTCTGTCTCACAGATTTCCCTAAATACATCGAGGTTCACCATGTGTCCTCTATTATCGCTTAGATACTTGCGTATAGTAAGAAAGAACCGATCATCACCCATTACACGACGAAGCAGATGAACCACATACGCGCCTTTGCCATAGTTGAGTCCAGCGGAGTATGAAAGATCATGGTCTTGCAGGAGAGGAATGTAGTTCCTCACCCGTTGTCCGATAAATCCCCCCATCATCTGATCCGTCCCCAAGGCCAGTTCCACTAACAATGCAGCGCTGTACGTTGCGAAGGCTTCGTTTAGAAATATATAATCCCTATCGTGCTTTGAAAAAACACTTGCTCCCCACCATAGATGAGAAATCTCGTGAACAAAAGGCTCTCCAGTATCTCGTAGCCAATCCTCAAGACTGTCGCTTTCAATGACGTAAGCGACGATACCACCCGGCATCGCGATGCCACCTACACCCAAAAACCCTTGTCGGTATTCGACCAACACAAGCTGTGAGTATGGATATTGGCCAAGCATCCGGGAGCTGCTCAAGATCCGCAGACTCTGAGCTGCTCTCTCGAGCAATTTGCCCGCATCTTCTGCGCGTTCAGCACTGTGCAGAAAAATCAGTTCAACGTCCCCATCAGTAATGCGTGATTCCTCCCACATACCCGCAAGAAGAGGGAAATAATTGTGTGGAAATTCGGTCCTGAACTCTGAGCGTAGTTCGCCACCCTCCTCTTCTTTCACAGTGATACGCCTGCCTCCGAATATGGCTTTCACTGAATCGGGAGTGACCACAGTGCATCTGGCTGTAGCTGGATCATCATAACGATAGGGATACCAACGTGCTCCATCAGTATGCATCCGGAATTCCTTATGTGCTACTATCATCCCAATAGCTTTCTCCCCTTCATATTCAACGACAATCCTTTGTCTATCCCCTGAAGCGAAAAGATTTGAGGGAATCCGTAGAAATGACCAATCGTAACGATCTGCACTGCCCGAATGCAGTCCCAACACAGGTTCTGCATCTGTAACGCGCTCAAAGGAGATTGGTGTCCCATCTTGTTTGTATACCGAAGTAACCTTGTAAGGACGTTCGAGGAGAAAATCGAGCGAGTCAGGTGGAGTAGTACTTGAACACTGGATATCGATAGAAACCATCGCTGATAATTTATAAGCACCAGGATCTGCATGGACCGTCATATCGTAGTGGATTATATCAAAAGTCTCCGATTTGACATACGGTTGTTCCGTGAAGGCCACTTCTGGAAGAAGGCCCATAAAGAGCGAGATGAGTAACAGCACAGAACTTACGGTACCCTTTCCCGCGCCGGCGTCCATCGCTGCCCTCCTCCTCGGTCTCAAAGAAAACATACTTGCATCAGTGACCGTCAACTGTGGCCAATTCCGGGCATCCTAATACGAGCCAGGAACCACAACAATTGGTCTGTACTATAAGCACTCACCTTATACAGGTCAAGCAAAAACCGCTGGAAGCAGTGACTCATGGAAGAAGCTTGACATGGTGTCTCAAGCTCTTTATATTGGCTTTGGTCGACTTACGGCCGTTGTAGACCTTCGAATTTCAGCCTTAACGGACTTAGACATAGTCTTAGGATATATGGTTACAGGTGGTATAGAAATGCTGATGGAAAGAGACCGGCATATCGTGCGGGAGTTTCGGCGCCGTCTGGTGGCTATCGTTCCTGTGCTCGACCTATATGTTTTCGGATCGCGGGCAAGGGGCGATGCCGATCCCGACTCGGATCTGGATGTGTTTATCGAGGTAGAAGAACTCACCCCCGAACTGCGACTGCGTATTAGCGAAATCGCTTGGGAGGTCGGTTTCGAAATGGACCAGGTAATCTCCACTGTGGTGGCTACCCATTCCGAGCTTGAGCACGGTGCCATTGGAGCCAATCCACTGATCCTAAACATCAAACGGGAAGGAATCCGTCTGTGAAACCGGAGCAGCTTGAAAAGCTAATCCATTACAGGATGGAACAAGCCCACGAGACCTTGCGGGAAGCGGAAATACTGCTTAATGGGTCTGCCTTGCGAGGCATGATTAACCGTGCCTATTATGCTATGTTCTATGCTCTGCTGGCTCTTCTCACCACCAAGCAACTCGGTACGTCAAAGCATAGTGGGGTCTTAGCACTCTTTGACCGGGAGTTTGTGAAAGCGGGTATCTTTCCCCAAGAATTCTCCCGCTCTCTCCACATTGCCTTCGACCGTCGCCAAACCCTCGACTATGGCGAGATGACCGAGATAGGCCGTGAGGTAGCTCAGGAAACCCTGGCCGATGCCAAAATCTTCGTGACATCTATCGAAACTTACCTGCACACACTTGGCCATCTTGATGCCGAAATTCCTTGACAGCCTTCTCAAAACCAGCTAAATTCCCCGTCAAAACCCATAGTATTCCGATACTGTTTCAGGAACCTGTTTGTAAGAACTGATTGGATGAAAGGAGATATAGTTATGGACGAAAAGGTCCGCCTTGCCATGGTCGGCTGCGGAGGGATGGCCGATGCCCACAGAAGGGGTTTGGAGGAGCTCTGGAACAAGGACATCCGCAATTTCGAGGTGGTAGCGACGGTGGATATCGAGCGTGGGAAAGCTGAAGGGATGGCCTCACGTGTCGAGGCTTTCCAGGGGAAGAGGCCAAGGGACTATGGAAATCTGAACGAACTCTTGAAAGAGCCTGAATCCTTCGACACGGTTGATGTCAATACACTCCATAGAAACCACCACGAGCTGGCCATTCCCTGTCTCGAATTGGGTAAACACGTAACTATCGAGAAGCCGTTTGCATTTACGATGAAGGCCTGTCATAAAATACTCGATGCAGCTAAAAAGAGCGGCTCCCTCCTTCAGGTGGCCGAAAATTATCGCCGCTCCCCGTCCGAGAGGGCGATCCATTGGGCGATTAAAGAGGGAATGATCGGGAAGCTGAGGATACTCTTCTGGATAGATGTGAGC
>CAZTBA010000092.1:0-16479 GCA_964611725.1 uncultured bacterium | reverse complement strand
CGTCCATAAGTAGCACTTGTGCTTGATCAAACTTCTTGAATGCACAGAATACATCGAATTCATCAAGTATCGCCCGGATATCCTCTAATGGCATTAGCTTTGTGCACCTGGAATCCAAGGCATAGCAGTGCAAGCATTCTATGTCACAGGGGGCAACGGATAACTGCAAAGAGACCTGATTTCTTCGCTGAGTATTCATTTCGGAAGTCCTGATTTTGAATATCAGCTATCTCCACATCAACCAAGACATCTCATTCATCATCTTCTCCAGATCCTCCGTATCATATTCATTTAACGCAGCCTTAACCGAGGTGTGCCCTAAGATCTCAGAGGAGCTTTCTAAAAATCCTACTGATCCCCTCCCTTCTTACTACATCATATCCTATCCACACCGACCATCCGGCTAAAATCTAAAGCAGCAATCCCATTTAAACCTGGCACAACAGTATTCTTTTTGCTGCTTTCTCAGTGAATCCCTCGGTAGCATAGGGATAGGCACTGCCCCTTTGCCAGCTCTTCCAGTCAACGACTTTGGGATCATCACCATAGATGCCAACAAGATTCAGGCCAGCGTCTGCGACGAGCTGCCTCAGTTCTGGTAGAAGGTATAGACGCCAGGAAAACGGCATCCTGTGTCGCTTGCCGGATGAAAGATCGATGGCTGTAACTGTGAAGCCGAAGCGGGCGCGCAGCACATCTCTCGTTCCTTCGGTTAGCAACAGGAGGTTTTGATCCTCGTCGTGGAAATCCCAGCCTTTTTCCAGGCGCTCAGGCAAGGTCGTATAATTCTGTGTGTCAATCAGCGCCAGTCCTCCCTTCTTTAGAGACTGCTGCATTCCGAGAAGGGTTTTGACATTGTCCTCATGTGCGAACATTCCAAAGGTATTTCCCCACAGCACTACGGCCTCAAACTCTCTTTCGAAAGTCATACAGGTCATATCGCCGTGAATGAGACGAACACAGACAGAAGCTTCAGCTACCCTGCGGCGAGCAAATTCGAGGAACGGCTCAGACCATTCCAGACCTGTTACATCGTATCCGCGACGAGCCAATTCGATTGAGTGATGGCCAAGGGCACAGCCCAGGTCAAGCACTTTTGCCCGCTTGGTCAGTTTGAGCGTGTGCTCCATGAAGCCCACATCCGAAGAGACCGACCAGTCCGAAGACATACCCTCAAACTTCCAATATACCATATCGCTAAATACTTCCTCCCACGAGCGGTCTTGATTACGTTCCATAAATAGCATCTCCTTATCAAAGAAATTCATCTGCCATCTCCTCTGCTCAAACGAAAAAAGCCACGGAGAGATGATTCCACGGCTTCACAGATAGCGAAAGGAAAAGCCGTGGACGTGAGTCACGCCCGCGGCCTTAATGCTAACAGGAACGACCAAAACCTGCAAGGTGGTCGTCAGCTCTCAAAGATGAGAATTCAATAGCGAGTCCTCCTGAGGCGTGACAGCACGATGATCTGTATTTTCGCGGCTTTCATAAGTCACACCTCCTTTCCACGTGGGATCTACTCTAACAAGCTGAGAATGTAACTCCTGATAGCATAATGTCAAGGAGAAAATTCTTGGACCCAACGAGAGCATAAAGTGAGTGTTGCATAAGCTATGACTCTATTAATATAGGGACTTACAGCAAAAACACTCCTGAAATCACAGGTAAAACCTCAACTTGACAAATCTCGTAAGTTATTGCCAGACTTGACCTGAAATATAAGGCCATTTCGGCCAATTTGCTAAAACCAAGCGGAATCCTCCTCCTGGAGAGTTGAAAACACTGACTTTACGTCGGTTTCTTCGGAAAAGCAAGTGCTACAAGTGGTCAAAATGGCAGATTTTTGTGTAAAAAATCTTCGTAAGTCCTTGTAAATATTGAACCGACCCTGCAACGCTTTCGTAAGACTGGCTGAGATTCGATCATCGTAAGCTATAATAGCTAAACCTGCTTTCCCTTCCCCTTTTCACATCACCGATTTCTCTCAATTTCCTGAGGAGGTAGGCTATATTCAGCCCTATAGGCTCAGATCCTCCGGGAGATTACACGTGCGCTCCAGATACTACCACTTAAGTGATTTTTACGAAGCGTCCGTTACTTGTTCCTGGAACCTCACCTCCATCCCCTCTCCGCGAGCGGAGAGGGGGGCTTTAACCCTTGCCTGGGGAAGAGACAAAAGCTAAGCCAGGAGGAAAGCGAAGCATTTCCTTTCGACTCATTTTCCATTCACTTTTTTCGGCACATATGGTGGCTGCCAAAGCTTGCGGATGTCATCGATGCCAAGCTTCAAAATGGCGATCCGTTCCAACCCCAACCCAAATGCAAACCCACTGACATTATCGGGATCGTAGCCAGCCTGTCGCAGTGTCCCCGGCTTCAACATACCGCAACCGACAATATCCAGCCATCCGTCGCCCGGCTTGATCTGGGCTTCCAGGCCCCAGTCGACAAATCCAAAGTCATATTCGTGCCACCTTAACTCAACAGACCCGAATATTGCCTCCAGCACTTGCTCGCACGTTGCCTTAAGCGTTGCAAGGCTTGCCCCTCTTTCGATACATATGCCATCGACCTGATGGTAGACTTTCAGGTGAGTTGCATTTTCCGGTTCCGGTCGGAAAACTCGTCCAGGGGCAAGGAATCGCACTGGTGGCTTCCGGCCCTGGATCGCTTTCAAAGTCGCAATGGTCATTTCAGTTCGCAGGACCATCTGATCGTTCACATGGTAGGCCTGCTCGATGTCCCCATGCACCGCCTCAAACAGTTTCTTGTCCTCAATTTCCTCGCCCATAACCACTTCGTAATTCGGCAATGCGTTCCTGATTTCCTCCCAGATCTGCCTGACAGGGTGGCCCTCGATCTCAAGCGGCCTGGGGCGAGCAAGCAGTTCCGCGATTACCCTTTGAGAGAAACGCTCGTCGGGTGCATTGTCTTTCAAAGTTTCCCTAACCATATCTATCATCCTCTCTTTCAATTTTTTTCTTGAATCGTGCAGGCGCTTTTTCACTGTCGTTACCGGCACCTCGAGAAACTCGGCGATGTCCCTCTGTGAATAGCCGTTGATGTAGAAGAGCGTGGTCACCATGCGTTGATGTTCCGGCAAGGTACTAACAGCCTCAAGTACTTTTCCTTTGACCTCCTGTTGCTCGGCCATCTGCGCTGGCCCGGCATCGTCCGCTGCCGTTGTGATTGCAGCGTCCAGAGAAATGGTTTTTGGATATTTGCTTCTGGTGATGCGATCGCAGAACTTGAAAACGATCCGGCGGAACCACCCGGGAAAAGCCTCAGGATCGCGCAAGTTTGGCAGTTGGCGATAAACCTCGATAAACGCCTCCTGTGTAACGTCCTCAGCCAGATGAAAATCGCCCAAGAACGAATATGCGCATCCGTAGGCCATATCCTGGAACCGCCGCACGATAGTTCCGAACGCTTCGAGGTCACCAGAGCGAGCTCTAATAACCAGTGATTTCAACTCTTCCACGTCAACTCTCACCTCGCATTGGGGTACCCTCTACAATAAAGACCCAAATTATCCAAGAAAGGATACCATCAGAGAGAGGATTCTCGGAATTGCCTTCAGTTCGTGATAGCTGGCGTCTGAGCTACATTGCGTTCTCAGGCACGTTAGCTCGGTGTATTCTGAATCCGGCCTCGCTTCGCCGCGCGCATGCGATCCGAAATCAACTACCATGTCCACAGATCACCCCTCGTTGCCTATCGCAGAGGAGATGATCTTCACCAGTCTATAGATTTCATCGGAGTAGGCAGGCATGGATCTCTCCTTTCTGATGGATATCCAGATACACTTCGATCTTCAGCCACCAGTTAGAGAGATCAGGGAAGCATTATCCTGATTAGAGGAATCATGAGATTTTCTCCAAACACTGCTTCAGAGAAATTGGCTATTGGAAAGCTTCTTGCCTTTAGAAACTCCAGCGGGTACACAATAGCAAAAAAGCTTCTGCTACTGATTTCAAACTTCTCGGTTTAATCTATTGTCCATCCCGTTAAATGTCAACCGAAAATGCAGATCCGAAGGATAGGGGCTGCAAATTCAGTGTTCTTTTAAGAGACCTGATATTATACTATTCAGTGTAAGCAATTTTTACGAAGCTCTTGTTGCTTGTTCCCAGAACCTCACCCCCGGCCCCTCTCCGCAAGCAGAGAGGGGAGCTTCAACCCTTGCTTAGAGAAGGGACAGGGGCTAAGCCAAGGGAAGCAGGCATTGAGAAGCCAGAAAAGTATCTCGAAGATTACCTATACCACGCCATATATCAACTTTTCATAAGCAAGTAATGTTTTTGGGCTTTCGCTCATGGCACCTGAGATTCTTCAGTCGCTATTGCCTTTTCAGATGTTTATCTGTAGAGACGCCTCGGATGAAGTTTCAGAAATTAATCGTGCAACGATTTTGAGTAGTATCACTGACAGTTTAGCGTGGGGATAATGAAGGTTAAGAAAATAGTTGGGTAACACTTTAGTCGTTGATTATTGCAGTGCCCTGCGAAACTTCTGTAGGGGCAGGGCGTGCCCTGCCCTGACTATGAAAAACGCTTCAGTTCTTTTATTACCTCTCACTTAGACTCCTCCCTGCATGCGCGGGGAGGTATGGAGGGAAGTTATAGAGAGCATAGGAACCATTATACAAGGTATTGCCTAATCTATTTCTTAATGTTCATCATTCCCGCGCGAGTTCTCCCGTGGACTGAATAAATAATCAATCTTCATGTGAGGCGTCTCTAAAACAACTCTATCTTTACTACCATGAACCTTTTCCGCCTGTGCATCGCCTTAAAGTACAGGAGGAGGTGAGCTTTTTGGTAGAACCAAACGATGAGATTTTGATACAACGCAGTGTCCAGGGCGACGGACAGGCGTTTGTCGAGTTAGTGAAGCGTTACGAGCAGCCATTAGCTACGCTGATCCGATATCATATCAACGATATCCACGATGCTGAGGACGTTTTCCAGGAGACGCTCCTTCATGCCTGGATCGGACTGCGTCGGTTGCGTGATCCGAAAAAGATACGTGCATGGCTCCTTCGAATCGCCCGGAATCGATGTCACGACTTCCACAAGTCATCCCAGAGGCGTGATCTGCCCACAGAGGAAAGAGAGCTGGAGAAGCATGTCAATCAATTCGGACGTGTGTTAGCGCAGCAAAGGGATTCAAGGGCTGATATTGTGGAAGCTCTGGAAGAGGCTCCGGCCTCCGAACGCGACGCTGCTAAGCTGTTCTACCTTCAAGGGCTCACCATTGCCGAAATTGCCGAGCGAAGCCGTTGCCCCGAGGGCACTGTCAAGCGACGCTTGCACCATGCGAGAAACTACATCCGGCGATCCCTCGGCATCACCTATGGAATGCAAAGGAGAATTGAGATGGCAAAACACAAGCCAGGATCGAAGAGACAGCCATTCCCGGTCCGTCGACCTGAGATTATCATCACCGAAAGTCAAATCAAACCGTTTTCTGTTGACTTCCGCGAGTTGCCCTGGTGGTTCGGTATACCTGAGGTTGGTGATAGGACCCTGTGGTCTATTTACGATCCTCCCGATTGGAGGATCATCAGTGTTACTGATATGCAGGCGGTGCGCCCGGCCAAGATTCATGATTTAGATTGTGTTGAAATCAATGTGGACGTATGGGAACCTAAAACAGGTTGGATGCCCTCTTATTGTACGGATTATGGCCGATTGACCGACGACTCTGTCCAATGGCTGGCGATATCACAGATTCGGGATGGCAGAAGAATGTTTCGCACATTTCTCGATGAAGATTTCAACGAGGATTGGGCACCCATGGTTCGCAGGATGGAGGATCGTAGCAGGTTCGTGCTCCAGGAAGATGGATCGTTCAAGCAGCGATGCCATTCCCCAGAGGTGATTGGTGCCGGAATGTTCTCTGTCAAGGTCGGCGAAAGAAGTTTCATATGTCTTCGAGTGCTCGATGTGGAAGATAAGCCAACGGAAAGAGATATGCTCATGGAAGCTTATCTAACACAGGAGGGCCGGACGGTCCTCTGCCGCCGCTATAACGGCCGCTTGTGGAAAGTGGAGGAAGGCAAGCCTACCTGGGATGAGAAATTTCCTGAGCATAATCGAATTGTGATCGATGGTGTGACCTTCGTGCACTGGTACGATTGTCTGACCGGCTTAGCCCTTGGATTCGATGAAAGCTATAAAGAATTGTAGCAGTGGCAACACAGGTTTGAATTGATACCATGTCAATCTACTTCCCCGCTTCCATATTTTTCTGTTGACTTATCTGTAATAATGTTTACAATTAAAATATCGTTGTATTCAAAAAAATAGAGCGGTGTTATACAAGGCAGCCTGGGCTATATAGTTTAGCCTATGAATACAGCCTGACGCTAACCTTACTATGTTATTGATGGAGAAGCAATATGAATAAGCGCCTCACGATGGTGTACTGGAAGGGTGAGAAGTTCTGGCTGGGCAAACTTCTCGAGTATCCCGAGATCATGACTCAGGGTGAGACCATTGAAGAACTTGAAGAGAACCTCCGGGACGCTTACAAGATGATGGTTATGGAGGACATTCCTGAAGATCATAAAATCAAAGAAATATCGATATGAAACGCAGCGATCTCATTCGTCAGATAACGGCGGCTGGCTGCGTTCTGCACCGTCGCGGTTCCAGACACGACATTTACCTGAATCCAGCGACTGGTAAAAAACAGCCCGTTCCGTGTCACCGAGAAATCGATGATGCTTTGGCGAAGCACATCAAGAAATACCTCGACCTGAAGATCTAAAAAGGACTAAAGACTGAACAAGCCGTTGCAGTCCACACTGAAGACTTCAACCTTTTCCAATTTCAACCCAAACTACAAGTAAAAAGATTAATCATATTGGCAGCGTATAAAAGCGGCGGAGCTGTTAGGTATCAGTTCAACCCGTCAACTCACGAAAGCATCTGAGAACCGTCGAGCGGAGCAAAGAGGCAAAGTCGCGCTTCTGTGGACTTGCCGGTATGACAATATCCACAATCCCCGCTTCCAGGAGATCGGAGGGAGCAAGTTTCAGGGCAGCGGCGGCTTCCTCCTTCTTTTCCATATCCTTCCAGAGGATCTGGGCTGCTCCCTCAGGGGGAATGACAGAATACCAGGAAGCATCGGTCATGATTACGCGATCCGCGGTTGCCAAAGCCAGAGCCGCCCCACCTGCACCTTCACCGAGGATCACGGCGATCCTGGGAACAGAAACCTCGAGCATCGCACAGATCAACTGCCCGATTACACCTCCCTGTCCTTCCGCTTCGGAGCGAACGTCGGGGTACACCCCCGGCGTATCAATTAGCGTCAGAATGGGTAACTGTAGACGTTCCGCCAGTCGGACAAGACGGATGGCCTTTCGATGTCCCGAAGGATGTGGCATGTTGAGGTTGTGGCGGATCTTCCACTCCATCTGATGGCCTGACCGGTGTCCGATTACCATGAACGGCTGACCACCGATTTTGGCAATCCCACCCAGGATCGCGGGGTCGTCCCCGGAGATCCGGTCGCCGTGAAGCTCAAAAAATCCATCAGCCATCTGAGAGAGGAGATCCGGCACGGACAGTTTACCGGCTGACCGGGACATCTCGACGCATTCCCACGCATCGCGTCTCAAAAAACTCTCCTCCTGCCCGATATCTTTATCCATCTCCGGGCTGTCACAGGGAGCCAGCAAATTCGCGAGATTACGGAGCGTATTTGGCAAGGTATCCCCCTTGACGATCGCATCGACATGGCCGTTGGCATATGCGTAGCTTGCCTCCTGGAAATTCACAGGCAAGGGAAACTTCTCCCACATCTCCACAACCCGAGGGCCAGCGTAACCTATTCTCGCATCATCCATGGCGAGGATAATATCCCCCTGCATGGCGCAAACCGTGCTCCCTCCGAGAAGAGGGTTCATTCCCACCGCTATGAATGGAAGATGTTCCCGAGCCAATACATTGCGCGCCCCAAGCACCCGGGATAACCCAACCAGCGAATGAGCTCCCTCCTGCATACGGGCTCCGGACCCCAACGCAAACCAGATGACAGGTAGCTTTTCCGATGCAGCTTCTTCGAACGCACGGATGATAGCCGCAACCTCGGCGGAGCCGAGAGATCCCAGCATAAACCTTCGGTCGTTAGCTATGAGAACCACAGGATTCCCTCCGATTTCGGCTTTGCCCCAGATAACGGCGCTCGAAAGGCCGGTCTTCTCCCTTATGCGATGTAATTCCTCAGCATAGGGTCTGGGACCAATGAAGTGAATGGGATCGTTCTGTACCTTCGGTTGCGTTCCCAAACTGAAAGAATCGGGATCGGCCAACGTTACCAGGAGTTCCCGGCCATGCTGTAAATCTTTCATCCGTATCCCTCCCTATCCAAATCTTTCTTGATTTTTCCCCTTATTTCATTCAGGCCCCGATGCTTGCGGGACTTGACCGTCCCGATCGGAATTCCGAGCAACTGAGCAATTTCTTCATCCGTTTTTTCCAGGAAAAATGATAGCTGGAGGACTTCTCGAAAAACGGCAGGTAGTTGAGCAATCCGCTTTCTGACGAGCTCAACCAGCTCAGCCTGTTCGTTGTGGACATCCGGCGTAGGATCGGGACACCGGACATATCCTGCATATTCTATGGGTAGCTCCAGACGGGCACCCTCCTTACGCCTGCCGCCGCGCTTCCGCCATTGCTGGTGGCACAGATTGCGCACAATCTTCGCAATCCACGGCCAAGCAGGTCTTTCGGGGTCGTATTGCCTCCTCCTTCTCCAGATCACCGCAAAGGCTTCCTGAACTATGTCGTCCGCTGTCGCCCGGTCATTGAGGATCGAGTAGGCCAAAGAATCCAACAGATGCCTCCACTGGATCATGAGCTCATAGAGCGCATCCTCCGAACCTTCGCGGACCTCTTTCATTATACTGCTCAGACGATCCACGCCGCCCTCCCTTCAGGATTGGCGTTTTCAATAGACATTATGCCAAAAGCAGTATGGGAGTTCCCAGGAATTATGCATCTTTGACGTGACAAGGGGCAAGTTTTTTATTATCATATGGCATCTCTGAATATCCTCAGAACGTGCACGGGGAGCTTTTGAATGGAACCAGCCCGATATGTTGCATCTTGTATGATAAGCGGCATGAAACGGAAAAAGAAAGGCAAATTACCGTGAAGGAACTGGATAAGGGATTGGAAATATCCTTAAAGGGACCGAAGGCACGGGAGGCACTTTCCTCGTTCCGGAGCCAGATAGAGGCATGGGGCCTGGCCATGCCGCCCACCGAACCGCTCGTGCTCGATTTCGGTCTGGGGAATTTCGCAAAATTTGGGCTGATCGAGTTCTGGATCGCCAATGAAATCGAGGCTGGCTACTGCGGGAAATATCTGTTCGTTTTCGACGGCCAGACGTGTCCGATGCATCAGCATAAGGAAAAACATGAAACGTTCTTCATAGTCAAAGGCCGCGTGCGTATCACCTGTGATGACGTCACACGTGAAATGGGCGAAGGCGATGTGCTGCCGGTAGGTCCCTGGAAATACCACAGTTTCACAGGGCTTGGCCCCGCGCTTCTGCTGGAGATTTCCAAACCGTGCCTGATTGACGACAATTATTTCGAAAACGGCGAGATCCCCATCGGAGGGAACTATAGAGGGAGAAAAACTCCATGAAACTCAGCGCCGGAGCTGCAACGCGCGACATCAGTCCCAGGAAACCTACGGCCCTTTTTGGCTATCCCCATGTGGAGCGGATTTCCACGGGGGTTCACGACCCTTTATTAGCTTCCGCACTATATCTGAGCAACGGTTCTGAATCCCTCCTGATCATGGCCCTCGATCTCCTGTTCATCGATCCGCCTACGGCCCGGGAACTGCGCGCAACCATCGCGGAACGCCTTTCGATTCCTGAAGAGCATGTGTTCATCAGTTGCACCCACACCCATTCCGGCCCCGTTACCATCAATCTGATATCGTGGCAGAACGACCCCGCCGTTCCTGCTCCCGATCCGCTGTACATGAAATATATGAAGGAAGAAGTCATAAAGGCAGCCACGGAGGCGGCCGCCAAAACCCGTCCTGCAGAATTTGTCTGGACAAACGCTGACGCCAGCGGCATCGGCGGTAATCGTATTTCTCAGGAGGGGGTGACGGACCCTGAAGTCGGCATCCTCGCGGTAAGGGAAGCTGGGGGAGGATCTCTTGTGGCGGGTATGCTGATCTACGGTATGCATCCCACCGTAATGCACGAAGACTCGACGCTGGTATCGTCCGATTTCCCTTTCTACACGCGCCTGCGCCTTCAGGAGGAGTTCGGGCGCCATTTCACAGTCCTGTATCACAATGCCCCATGCGGCAACCAGAGTCCCCGTTATTTTGTCAAAGGCCAGACCTTTGAGGAGGCCGAACGCCTCGGCCGCGGCCTTGGTGAACCCGTCGCCAACAGCTTGCGGAAGCTCAGCTATGAAGATTTCTCAACCGAATGCGTCCTTCGCGGGCTCCTCTCGAAGGTTGACCTTCTGCGGCGCAAGCTGCCCTCCATGGACGAAGCGGAGCGGAACCTTGCTGCCTATCGTGCCGATTACGAACGTTTGAAGAGCGAGAACGCCCCGCATGGACCGCTGCGCACGGCTGAGTGCGCGGTTTTCGGAGGGGAAGGAACGCTGATGCTGGCGCGCGCGCAGGAACGTGGTGAAATTGATGCGAAGCTGAAAGCCTATCTGCCTGTTGAAATCCAGGTGTTGCGCGTCGGCGATGTCTATCTGGCAGGCCTCCCAGGGGAGCTCTTCACCGAGTATGCGCTCGATATAAAGGGTAAAGCTCCGAGAAAGACGTTTGTCATCAGCCTCGCAAACGGGGAACTGCAGGGATACATAGTCACCCCTGAAGTGGCTGAGGAGGGCGGATATGAAGTGGCAAATAGCCTTTTCGATCCGTTATCGGGCCGTATCCTGGTTGACAGGGCGATTTCCATGATTGAAGACTTGAGGGCCAGAGACGCTAATCCGGGGAAGGATAAGGATCAAAGGTAGACAAGATGATTCTGGCTATCGATCTGGGATCTACCTCATTCAAAACCGCTATCTTCGATCAGGCATTGAACCAACTTGGTCACGGCGCCTATCTGTTGAACTATCTATATGCCGCAGGCGGCAGGGTAGAGCTGGAAGTCGGGGAAGCAACGGTGGCCTTTCGAAACGCGGTCCGCGAGGCTATCGGCTCTTCTGGTATTGATGTGAAGTCAATCCGAGCGATCGCCATTACCAGCCAGGCACAGACCTTCACTGTACTCGACAGGGCGGGCCGCCCCAAGATGCATTTCATCTCCTGGCAGGATATGCGCCCTCAGCAAGCGGTTCAGAGGTTGAAGCGACAGGAGAAGTTCTCGGATTTCGCCCGGCACGCAAGCTTCGGTGAGCTCCTGCCCAATCTGCAGATCTGCCAGCTCGAACATCTGCAAGAGACGCAACCCGGTCTTATAGCTCCCGATGATCGCATCCTCAATCTACCCACATTTTTCATTCACAAGTGCACGGGCGTGGCGGCTGTCGATGCCAACCTCGCTGCGATGAGCGGGTTGTATTCGCTGCGTCTTGAGGACTGGTGGCCAACTGCGACCGAGGCATGCCGAATCGACAAGGGGCAACTGCCCGCCGTGCTGCCCGTGGGAACGGTGGCAGCACTAACCAACCGGGATGCAATCCAGTTTGGATTACCTGAGGGCATACCCGTCGTATCTGCTGGAAACGATCAGACCGCTGGCGCATACGGTGCACGGGTTTATGAAGAGCAAGCCCTGCTCATAGGACTTGGCACGGCCCAGATTGCATATATCTGCACGGAAGAAGTACCCGAAGCAGAAAAAGATATCATCCGTGGGCCATATCCGGGGGGAAAGCACTACCGTATGGCGGCCGATACTTACGGCGGAAACATTGTGAAATGGGCCCAGACCATCTTGTCCGGATGCGAAACGGATCAGGAATTTTTCGCACAGGCCGGAAAGGCGGAGCCTGGTTGTCAGGAGCTTCTCTTCGAGATCGACTCCACGAGTGGGGAAGGCACATGGAAAAACATCGGATTGCATCATAAAGCGGCGGATTTTGCCCGTTCGACGCTGGAGTGCCTCTCCAGGAGAATGGCCGAAATGGTGGAGCGCCTGGGAGTGAATCTGTCAGACACTAAAATCCTCGTTGCAGGAGGAGGCAGCTTCTCCCATCTGTGGGTCAAAATATTATCCGAGACGCTCGGAGCCAGCATTACGATAACAGAATCCAATCCATTGTGCGGAGCAGCAAGAATGGCACAGCAGATCCTCGAACCTGGTCAAATCGACCGCTAAACTCCACCGGATTGACCTTAAGATCTTTTATATGCTCACACTTGTCAGCTTCACTCACCAAGAAAGGACATACTTGACGCTTAACAGAAAATATGTTAAGCTTGGGTTGAGCAGCTCGATCTTGGGTAGCAGCATGGGTTTCATTTTTCGTCATTGATGGTAAGATTAGAAAGAGGAAATATGGACATCTACGAAGCGATACGTACAAGGAGAAGCGTCAGAGCTTATCGGAACAAACCTGTGGAGGATGAGAAGCTCCGCAGGATATTCGAGGCTACAAGGCTTGCCCCATCTGCCTCTAACAGACAACCCTGGAAGTTTGTCATAGTGAAAGATGAAAAACGCCGCCGGGGTCTCGCCAACGCCGCCGATGGACAGAGCTTCGTGGGGGATGCCCCGATTGTTATAGCCGCAGTTGCGCTCATACCCGATAATGTTATTAGATCTGATGTTCCGGGCTATGCTGTGGATCTCGCGATAGCGACTGATCACATAACCCTTGCGGCAGCGACTGAAGGGCTCGGCACCTGCTGGGTCGGAATCTTCGATCAGGAAAAAGCGAGAAAGGTCCTCGAGATTCCCGAGAGTTACAGGATCGTGGCCCTTCTTTCACTGGGCTATCCTGCCGACGATGGAGAGCTGAAGACACGAAAGCCTCTGGAGGAGATGGTAATCTGTTACGAGAAGTTCCAGGAATAGAGATGCAGAATACAAGACGGAAAGCTGGGCAAATTCTCATACCTTAGCCCAGTATGCTCCACAAAAAAGCTTGACAATTTCCCCCTCTTTCCATATTGGTTTTACAATTCAAGGTAGTAAATGCATCCACAGTGGATACCGGCGAACTGGTTCGCATATACTAAGCTTCTGTCCTGAAAGGAGGAAAGCATGCCAGGCAGTCTGAACGATATTTTGCCGGAGCCAATCAGTGAAGAGAATGAGAGAATTCTACTGGACCTGTTGAAGCAAAAGATGAAGGGCGCAGCGGGCCTTGCCGTGCAGCTTTTGCACGCGATGGAGGAGCGCTTCGGTCCCGAAGCGCGTGAGGTCGTCCGTGACATGGCAAGGAACACTGAATTGGCACCGCGCACAGATGCAGGAGAACCAGAGACAGACCTGCGGGAGTTCTGTGTTCGTCTCGATAAGGGCTGTGCAGGATCCCATCGATGGGAGAAGGTTATCGACGAGCCCGATCGCATCGGCTATCATTTCACACGATGCATGTGGGCCGAAATCTACCGTGAGCTTGGAGAGCCCGAATTGGGCCTCGTAATATGCGCCGGAGACGAGCCAGCGATCAGATCCCACAACCCAAAGCTTGGCTTCAAAAGGACGAAGGTGTTAATGAGCGGTGATGAAATATGCGATCACATTTTCTATGTGGAGAAATAGCCGGAACTCCTGACAGCAGCCTCAACCGGGACAGGCAGCCCACCGGCTTCGATCCTGTTGATTCATGATATGCTCTTCGATCGGTGCAAAGCCCAGATTAAGCCTTGAAAATATACCCAGTTAGGCTTCAGAAAACACTTGACAAAGCTACGAAAGATGTGGTATTATCACCTCGTAAGAAGGTATCAATCTTTGTCCTTTTTGAGGGATTTGATACCTTCTTTCTCGTTCTATATCAAGATAGAAATTCGCAGGAGTATAAGGTTCTTAGCTATGACCATAACCATTACCGACATCTGATATAGGGGCTAACGATTGTGGGAAAAGAGAAAGGGCTTTTCAGTTTTGCTCATGTAACGGATCTTCACTACCAGGATGAAGGGAATCAGGCAATCCCAAAGGCAAATGACAGGGTAAAGTGTCTCATCGAAGATATTAATAGGGAAAGGAACTCTCCTATTCCGGATTTCGTGGTGATCTCAGGAGATGTGAGTGAAAGAGGATCCGGAAGGAAAGAAGATTTAGTTGCAGCCAAAAGGATATGTGATACTTTAGAGGCTCCCTACTTTGTTGTTGCAGGCAATCATGACCTCGCTCCTAACAGAGAAATACATTACCCGGAGAAAGAGGAGTATCATGAAGGTCCTCTCCAAACCAGCAACTATGGCTGTGTATTCGGAACCCAAGGTTTATGTTTCTCCTACTGCAAGGAGAACATACATCTTCTGGGTGTGACTCTGCGAGATGGCGATCCGGATGGTATGCTGGATTGGCTTGAGGAAGAGCTTGCCAGCACACCTTTGAAAAAGGTTTTGGTAACCCATTATGGCCTCTACCCACCAAGAGATGCGGGTATGCTTTCGAAGTGGGGATTCAATAGAATTGCCAAGATATTGCCTCGTTTAAGATCGTTAGTTGAAAATTCCAGGGGGAATGTCCTGGCGTACCTCTATGGGCACAATCACATCAATTCGGTAATCAAAAGAGATAATATATACCACATCTCAAGCGGTGGCGTTCAGTTGGGGTGTACCGGATACAGGTTATTCGAAGTCTACGAAGGTAAGATAGTTTCAAAGTTCTATCTCCTATCTGACAAGGATCTTCTGGACTTCAACTACTGGGGAAGATCCAATCCGGAGATTTGTGTGGATTCGACACATCCTACGGTAGAGATCTATCATCGCGGTACTGAAGAAGAAACCTGTTTTTCCATAGAACGTTAGTACACTGTTAAACGAGGAGTAGACAAAGTGACTGAGTTTCCCAGAACCACGGTAGGCGGTGTGAGCCTGCCTCGAATGCTTGTTGGCTCCAACTGGTTTCTCGGCTTCTCACATACCAGTCGTGCCAAGGACAATTTCATCAGAGATTTCCAGAGTCGGGATCGCATCGCCGAGATCCTGACCGTTTTCCTGAAATCCGGTATCGACGCAGTTATGGCACCACCTTCAGAATACTTTGAGGATGCGATCCGCAAGGCAGAGGACCAGGCCAGCCGGCGCATGATACGCATTCTGACGCCCGGATTTGATATTCACCCGGGCGGGCCTCCCGAAAACGAGCCTGGGGCAGTCTTTGATCGCTGCAAGGAACTCGGCGCCACTTTCTGCTTTCCCCATCAAGGTGTAACGGATGCCCTCGTCGACCGGATGAACAAAGTGATCCGCGATATAGACAAATACACCGGGATGATCCGTGAACGAGACATGATACCGGGTTTGTCAACCCACATGCCAGAAACGGTAGTCATCGCCGACAATACGGGCATCGATGTGGAGACTTACATACAGATATACAATGCAGCCGGCTTCCTCATGCAGATCGAGGTCGACTGGGTGATGCGGATTATCCATAATGCGAAGAAGCCGGTTATGACCATAAAACCTCTGGCAGCAGGAAAGCTACTTCCGGCAGTCGGACTGGCGTTCGTGTGGAGTGCGATACGGGATAAGGACATGGTTACCATAGGGACCACGACTGCGGACGAAGCAAGTGAGGTGATCGAGCTTTCCCTCGACTTCCTCAATCGCCGGCTTCCCGACAACGAACTCCAGAAAACGCGCAGCAAAAAGTCGCTGGAGTAGAATTGATTCCATATCTTCAAGTAAGAAAAGAAAGTCCTGCTTTTCCTGCTAGATATTTGTGCTGGCCAAGAAAGCTATGTCCGGGTGGATTCAACAGATGAACCAGAGGAGGACAGGCTATGATGAAACACACCGTGCTTTATAAGCGCGAAGGATACTATTCCCCCTTTCCCATCCTGAGTCGGCTGCCGGATGGACGGCTGGCGGTAGCCCTTTTCAGCAGCCCGTTTGCGGACCACATTGGCTTAGGCGAGTGGATCGTTCTAATTTCTGACGATGAGGGGGAAAGCTGGCGTCGCACTGAGGACGATCCGTCGGTGCCTTATACATGGCCAGGCAAGAATGTGCGGGAGCGCTATGACCGCTTCTGGGGTGTAATGCCCGATGGCACCTACCTTGCCGCAGGGACTATTGCCTATGAGATCTGGGAGGCGAACCGCAAGGAAGAAGCAGAGCGCAAGGTATTGCGGTTTCATATGCACCCCAACGGGGATCCCGGTCAAATCGTCGTCTCATTTCCCACGATTTTCGTTCAGCGATCCAGGGATAAAGGTAAGACTTGGGAAAGGCAGGAATGGCGAGTGCCTGGAACAAACTGGATTTCTGCGTTCCCCCGTTGGATTCGCCTTGCGGATGGCACGATTCTGATCCCGGTCTACGGAGG
>CAZTBA010000091.1:0-16537 GCA_964611725.1 uncultured bacterium | reverse complement strand
TCCTTATGGGTTCGGCAGCGTCCGGCGGGATGACGAGCATATCCCCCCTGCCGAGCAACTTCTCGGCACCGTTCATGTCGAGTACGGTCCTCGAATCAACCTTGGATGCGACCTGGAACGCTATCCTCGAGGGGAAGTTTGCCTTTATGACCCCGGTTATAACATCGACCGAAGGACGCTGGGTCGCCACTACCAGGTGTATTCCGACAGCCCTTGACATCTGTGCGAGCCTCGTCAGGGAATCTTCGATCTCCAATGAAGCCGCGAGCATAAGATCCGCGAGTTCATCTATCATTATCAGTATATACGGGAGTGTAGCGTGTCTGACCCCTTCAGGTGGCACGAAGCCATCGGAGATCATCTTGCTGTTGTAATCGTCCACGTTCCTGACCCCGAGTTTGGCAAGGACGTGGTAGCGGCTCTCCATCTCGCTGACGGTCCATTTCAGAGCCTCGGAGGCCTTCTTCGGATCGGTCACAACAGGGGAGAGGAGGTGTGGGATGCCATTGTATGATGTAAGCTCGAGCATCTTCGGATCTATCATTATGAAGCGGACATCCTCCGGAGTTGACCTGAATAAGATGCTTGCTATTATAGAATTTATGGATACACTCTTCCCGCTCCCGGTGGCTCCGGCTATCAGCAGGTGTGGCATCCTCGCCAGATCCGCGATAAAAGGTTCACCGGCAGCGGTCTTACCGAGGGCGAGGGTAAGCTTCGACGTCGAGGACTGGTAATCCTGTGACTCGACTATCTCCCTGAAATAAACTGTAGAAGCCTTGCTGTTAGGGACTTCGACGCCGACAACCCCCTGGCCTGGGACCGGGGCGAGTATCCTTATCTGTCTGGCCTTCATGGCAAGTGCCAGGTCATCGGCGAGCGATGCTATTCTGTTCACCTTTACACCCGGCGCGGGCTCGAGCTCGTAACGGGTGATTACGGGTCCCGGGGTTACCTGGACCGCTTTCGCATCTATACCGAAGTTCAATAGCACGGTCTCGAGCTTCCTCGCATTATTGTAAAGCTCATCCCTGTCGACCGAGATGTCCTGCTCTTCAGGTATGTCGAGGAGCGATACAGGAGGAAGACGGTAAATAAGCTGGACTCCCTCTGATTTAGGGATCTCCTCCTCTTCCTTTTCCCCTTCCTTTTCCTTCGTACCCCTTTCTACGATCTTTGGCTCAGAGTAGGATATGGCAGATGTCGTGATCGCGTCCTTGTTTATCCTGGCAGGCTGAGGCATTTCGCGTTCCGGAGGTTTTGCCTCCTCACGCTTTGGTTGGCTCACTTTCCTACGTTTCTTCTTCGGCTTCAGAGCGAGTATGTATCCTATAATGCGGCCGAGGTCGGGCCTGGGGACATTGAATTCAGCGACTGAAAAGAGGATGACCGCTGCGAGGACGACCACTATCAGGACTGATCCGGCGCGGCCGAAAACTGGGAGCATGATCTTTGATGAGAGGAGATACCCAACTAACCCCCCGATTTCGGATATCCTGAACTTTTCCTGCCAGCCTGTCAGAACCCCGACGGAGGAGCAGAAAAGGAGCGTAACACCGATCAGAATGATGCTGATGAAAACCGTTCTCCTTTTCGGGCTCAGGTTCAGACAGTTCCATCCCCACAGGATGAGTAAGATCGGCACCACATAGGCCCCATAACCCAAGGGGAAAATCAGCCAGTATGAGGTCAAGGCACCGAAAGCACCGGCCCAATTGGCGGACTGTCCAAGGGGACGGCTCGAGTTCGGGTAATCCTGTGGAGAATGAGATATGAGGCTTATAAGTGCGAGTATGGCTAAGCCTGAAAGTATAATCCCAACTATCCGCTGGTTTCTCGCCGAAGTGTGTTTCTCTTTCCTTTCTGCCATGATCTATTCACCTTGAAAATGTAGGATCTAACAGATCTGGATTTCCGAGGGCAATATACTGAGTTTAAGGGAAACTGTCAAGGATGAAGCAGCGTTCATCAGGAGCGTTAAATTTATGAAGAGGTTATCATTGGCCTGAAAAATCATTTCTTCAGGCAAATTCTGGAAAGTCGCAGCTCTGAACCGCTTTTTCATAAGAATAATGAACTTCTTAGGCACGATCCAGTATCTTATATAAATAGAAGAGTAGAGACAATCCTGGGATAAAATAGCATTGTCCTTCCCGAGGGGAAGATGAGAGATCGTGACATCAAAGAGCACACGAACGATCTTGTGAGACGATGTCAGGATGGGGATCGAGAGGCCTTTGACAGGTTGGTTCTGCAGGAACAGCAGCGTGTAACCCAACTGGCCTATCGGATCACCAGGAGTACGGATGGACTGGAAGACCTGGTTCAGGATATCTTCTTTCTTGTTTACCGGAAGATAAGGACTTTCCGTTTTGAATCCAGGTTTTCGATCTGGCTGGCCCGGATCGCGGTAAACGAGAGTCTGAAAAAACTAAGACAGCGAAAGGTGCGCGCGTTCCTGTTTACCTCTGAGCCAAATATCGAGGAAAGGGCGGGAAAACAGGTCTCTAACCCGACGTCTGGTCTTACAAAGCAGGTTGAGGAGCATGTAGCTCTCCGTGATGCCATTAACCGGTTACCGGAGAAGCATCGGCTGGTGGTGATCCTTAAGTATTTCGAAGATCGTTCCTATGAGGAAATTGCAGAGATACTGGGCTGCAAAGTTGGCACGGTTCGATCCCGCCTTTTCAACGCCCGGAAGCGGCTGAAAGACATGATGTAGGAATACAGCGATAGTCCATAGATGTAAGGAGGCTCCAAGATGAGATGCCGTGAGGCGAGGAAAAAGATGATCCCTTTCCTGGATGGCGAACTGGAGAGTATCGCCGAATTCAAGGCTCATATTGAAACTTGTGATAGGTGTCGGGAGGAGCTCGCACAGTTCCGGCGGTCCTTTGAACTTGCTGTCGCAGGGGCCAGAGAAACGGAAATTCGGGTGGAACCATCGCCCTATCTCCTGGCCAAGCTCAATAGAAAGATTGATAAATACGAGAGTTCAACGCTCTGGCACCGGTTTTTAGGAAGCATCACTTGGACAACCCTTAGGGAAAGAATTCCCGAGATCTCATGCGCTGTGGTTTTCCTGATTCTATTTGTCGGTTTGCTCGGGCGGGTGCGTCTCTACGGCGTTACGGAGAATACGTCCTCAATACCTCAATTCACTGAACAACGATTAGAGTTGAGGATAGGCGACTCTTCTCCCATAGAGATCATGTCCATCCGTTTGCCTATTAGATAGATAAACTACGAAAAGCTGGAGGTGAATCCCGTGAACGCGTCAAACCTTGTAAGGCTGTTTAACAGATTTATCACTATCGGTACCAAAACCTTTGTCGTTGTGCTTGTCTTGCTGACCGGAGTGATTATTTTCTCTGTTCGTATGGCAGGTTTGGACATCTACCGCAAAGCGGAATTGAGAACGGTGTATAAATTCGATAAGCTTGATTTCGCCCTTGATGATGTGCATTTCACGATAAGCGATGGGAAATTGGTCACTGTAGCCCGGGCTAACGCTGACAACGAGTTGGTGATCTTCGGACAGGGTGAGATTTCCTGGTATAGAGAACCACGTCTCAAAACCTTTACGAAATTACTCGTATCATTGAATGCTGAGGATCTACAACAAGTTATAGCGGCAAACCGGGATAACTTGGAGGAACTGCTTAAGTATGAAGGGGACGCAATCTTTGCCAGAAGGGAGGCCAGATCATTCATTTCGGAAGAGCATGTGGACCGCTTCCGCATTCTCGGTGTTCCAGGTTTCACTTTTGTTTTTCTCAGGCTACCACCGCCCGGCGAGATCGAATTCGATATCTATAACGAGGATGATGACCTGGGCGATTACATGAGTAACTATGAGCGTGCGCACCAGCCGAGATCAGCATGGCAAGTCATAATGGGATTTACACTTTCCATACTATTCCTGGCAACAGGACTTTCCGTCATTCTATTCATCGCGCTGATTTCGGCTGTGCTTCTAACATATGCCGTACCAGCAGCTAACTTCGTCCTGTCACTTATTAGGAAACCGGCATATCAAGACAGTGGAAGAGTCTATCCCATTATAAATCTGGGGCTATCTATTCTGCTAATAGCATCCCTTATCCTTATTCTTCAAGTATTTTAGGGAGGTCTACCATGACGCGACGAAGAAAAACAGTTCTGACGGTACTCTGCGTGATAGTTTTTCTGGTCTTAGCTGGCTGGGCTATCGGAGGCCACCAATTAACTAAGCTATTCTCACCCTTGTTTGCGATCATATACCCCGAAGCAGGCGATCTCTTTCAGGACATGGATGGGTATAAGGTATCCTTCTCGGCAGATGAGATGTATTCGATAGAGAACTTTGCCCTGCATGGCAAATACTCTGACCTTGCCATCAGTAGAGGTATCCTGATTCCTGGCACAATGGAGGTGGGTGTAACTGTGGTAGTAGTACTTGGTGATGGAGAATGGATTGTCCGTGACCCTGGGCAGTATATCTGGAAGAACCTTGATAAACAAAACATACCCTTCAGAGAGAGTTTCAGCAGTATCTATCTGCGGATCCATCCGAGATTCTATCAGGACTTATTCGAAAGTGCAACTACGAGGAAAATTGAAGACATTCAGGCCTTCAAGAAAGCTGAGAAGATCTACAAGCACAAGTTTTGGAACTCCTATCATGTAAATGATAGAGCGATCATCCCGTCAGCAGATATGGGGATGATCGATATAGAATCTAACACATGGGGAAGACTTCAGATTGGTGAAGGAATGCAGTATAAATCCATGACAATGCCCCCTCAGGTGACAAAATGGGACTACAAAGGCGATCCTCCGTGGTACATGGATTAAAGGAGTGATAGAGATTGAAAACAAGCTTAGGTTAGTTACTACCCTGATACTGGGCATATTATGCTGGGTCATTCTGGTATTGGTTGCCCCCGGGACAAGCAGCATGGTGGCCTAGAGGATCAAAGCCGTTTCCTCTCCAGATGCGCTACAGGCTAAAGAAAGCTTGGTGGAGCGAGAGGCAAGAAGGGAGCTTGATGCGGTGCGCAAGGAGATGTGGGAAAGACCCAACGGGAGTTGTCAAGTTTCATTCACGAAGGTATTTGATGATTTCGAGGCCAAAGTTGATCACGAAAAGCGCAAGATCGAGGCTGAGTATCAAAGGGACATGGTTGCACAACTTGAGTTAGCGCGGTGGGTTTCCAGAATTACACCGGCATCTTCTTGTAGATTTGCCTTAAGTACACTCAATGAAGCAGGATGACAGGACCAAGTCCGATTTCTATCCTACATTCAACAGGTGGAGGAGAGCCAAAGACCGGTGCAGGTTATCCACACTCCTCTGGTTGAAAGCTTGAGGGTAAGGTATCCCTGCACTATCTTGGCTTATGAGGAATACAATTGTTTATCCCGAAAATAGAAAACGGGGCGCTTACTATGACCAAACGATTTGCAGCAATAACAGTGATTTGCACCCTCCTTTTCATTTTGAGAGAAATCCAGCTATAACAGCTTAACATGGGCCTCCGGGTAGAGGGGACAGTTGAGGGGGCGTTCTAAGTGTATATTTCTCATAACAGATCTCATCTCGAACCTCTTTAGGGCGCCCCTTTTTGCGAGATTCATACGCTATTACATATTGTTTATAATTCACAACTCGTCACTATACATACACAACTGTTACAAGCTAAAATCGATGCGCCTTCAGCGTTCACCACTTTCCTGCAAAGGCTACCGTCTTCCTCAAGGTACGTGTTTCGGGCTTTCCTGTTATTGTAGCTTCGAGGTGGATTATGTATATCCCCCGTGGCAGGGTGCTGTCCCGGTCATCACGTCCATCCCACAGGGCCAGACCGGAGGAGGGGCTGCCCGTCAGGAGGTTCCTCACCTTTCTTCCCCTTATATCGTATATCTTGATCCTCACGGCTGAGGCTCCGGGGATATTGTAGGATATAAAGGTATGTTCACCAAAAGGATTGGGTGTCACACGGAGCTCTCCGGAACCGCCCTCATCGGAGAAATTGACGCTGTTAGGTTTCCCCGGGGTTCCGCCCTCCACAGCCGAGTCCGCCCAGTTTTGTGGATCATCACCTCCGTCGATCCTTATCTTCTCGTCGGAATGTCCGGGCCTGTTGCCGATGGAGTATGTATAGGAAGCCACGGTGTCACCTCCGGCATCTATGAGGGTCACCGGCTCCGGGGAGGAGTTGCTCCAGCCTCCGCTGCCGAAGGCGCCGTCATCTATAGTGAGTAGAAGCACATTCGAGGGGAAAGGATCGTAGGCCCCCGAGCTTTCGAAGTATCCGGGATCGAGGATGAGCCCGTATTGTCCGGGGTCAAGGGTGGTTCCCCCGGATACGGAGGTTATCAGGTCAGCTTCCTTACCATCCCCCACCGTCCATCCTGAGAGGTTGACCGGTTCAGCCTGGCTTGTGTTAAGGATCTCCACGTATTCGTCGTAGTAGTCGCTTCCGGGTGGATCGAACATTACTTCCGTCAGGACCACTTCGGCATGGGAAATGACACAGACTGACAGTGTCAGGAAGGTTATCAGGATAGGAATAAACCTGTATGGGGGTTCTACTTTCCTTTGCATGTAACTGTAAATAAGGTGAGGTCCTCTGGAGCCTCCCTCCGTTCTTCCGCCGACACGCGGGTGGAAGTCAGGTGGGGGATAAGAAGAGCAAAGTGCCTTTCACAGTGAGGACAGGGCATGCCCTGCCCCTACGGAAGTTCTGCAAATCACTACCTGATCATTCTTTCGAACTTTACTATCAAACCCTGATTTTTCCTCGCTGTTCCGATCAGATCATACCCTTCCTACGTCTGATCGCCCATTCGGAGCTGATCAGGACTATGAAGACGATCAGGATCCAGGGAGTCCGGGAGATATCCAACTCATATCTGGCCTTATAGGGCCTTTCGTCCAGCTCAATTTCCTCCAAAAGCTTCCCGAACTGCTCAGGAGTATGGAAGCTTCCGCCGCTCCTTTCAGCGATCTGCCTCATTAGTCCTGCATCCATCGCTGTGTTTTCAAACTCGATGTTGTAGGGCTCAACCGTAAAGCTTCCGGATGTATCAGCCACCCTTCTCGCCTTGAGTTCGGCCGTTCCCTTGACGCTGAAATCTCCCGGTGGAAGGCCGGATATCCTGCCACTGTATCTCCCGGATCCAAGGTTTTCAAGAACCAAGTCCCTTTTGAAACGATCGCCTGATATCGATACCGAGACACTTGCAACGTCTATCGGCTGATAGCTCTCGTCGTAGAGGCTACCTCTGAGACGCACCTCCTCGCCACCACGGTAGACCATCTGATCGGTTGACAGCTTGAGCGATGCTCCGAACTCACCGGACGAGAGCCACGATATGACGTTGTCCCAGAATTTCTTATAGGCCGTATTCGTGCCTCCCGTTCCCCATGCCATGAGATCCCATCTCCAGGACCCCGAGAAGGGAAACAGTGTGACTTTGCCTCTGCCATACTTCCTGAGCATTATAAGGGGAATCTCACCTTTTCCGTCGGAGGGATCGGGGCAGGTGGCCAGGACAACCACCTCTTCCTCAAGGGTATCGGTGCGGTTTATGCCGGAAAACGGCGGCAGCTCCGTCCATAGCCTCTGGTTTTCCGAGGGCTCATCCGATAGCTTAGTGATTATATGGCTCAACCCTTTGTCTGTGAGTACAATGTTGAACTCACCGGGCACGAAACCACCTTCATAAGATATCGTGGCGGGGAAGAGCTCCCCGAGGGAAGTCCCCTGATATCCCCGGAGCCTTGCACCTCCCATGATCAACAGGGCTATCTTTTTCTCTTTCACTTTTTCCACAATCGAGGCTTCCATCCCGGGTGACATCAGTCTGTGTGGCAGATCCGAAATTATGACAATATCGAAACCGCCCACATCTTCAGCGGGATTTGCCCCGTAGAATCCGGAGCTGTCCCTTGCCACCAGGGCCGTAAGGCTTATTCTGTTGTTTTTCTCAAGGGTTCGTTTAAGGAAGGCAAATTCGGGACCCGGTCCTCCTGAAATAAGGAGGATATCGAGCTTGCTCTTCAGAACGTTCACGAAGAAAGTTCTCCGGTTGTTATCCTCGGACGCCTCATCGGTCTGAGGCGGGATAGATACCTCGAACCTGTATGGGCCTGGTTCTTCAGGTGTAAACCCGAGCTTCAGGTTCTGGGCCTTGAAGTCACCCGCAAGGGTCAACTCCCCTTCCCTCAGGGTCCTCCCGTTCCTCTTCAGGTATACCGGAACCCTGTTTCCCCGGTAGCCGGAGCTGAGGACCGTGATGTCCACGGACAGCTCGGAATCCGCATATGCCACATCCGGCGCAGATACCTCAGATATCCTTATGTCCTCTCTGCCGCGGGGATCGCCTATGGCGACCGCGTGCACCGGGATGCCGAGGGAACCCGAGATTTGGGCTGCCCCCTCGCCGAGGTTCTCAGCGCCATCGCTCAGAAGGATAATCTCATCCGGCTTTCTGAACCTTGTTGCGACCTTTTTAAGTGCCCCTCCTATATCGGTACCTATGCCATCTGCGTTCAGGGAATCCGGATCCGGGCTTTCTATGCCTCTCACACTATCTGCGAAGAGGTAGGTTTCTAAGGATACCCTGTCAAGCAGAAGCGCGAAATCTTCGCTTTCAAGGATACCTTTCACGGTATCCATTCTCTTCCCTTCTTCATCCTCTATACCCATGCTCATGGTGTTGTCTATAAGGAGGCCGATTCTCGGTTTGTCGTGTCTCGTGAGGACAAAGGCGATCACAGGTTCTATGAGGAGCAGTACCAGGATGCCGAGCGAAAGGAATCGCACCGTTGCCAAAAGGTGCCTGAGCTTGCTGGAAACTGGTGGGACGGTTCTCCTGTAGAAAATCGAGCACAGGAATGCGGAAACGCCGAGGAGCACCACAAAGATAATTAACCGGTTTCCGATATCGATTTCCATAAGGCTCAGCCTTTTTCCCTGATATATATAGGATTGGAAAATATCCAGGGCTTCTTTTTGATATAGGCCTCCACTCTATAGACTCCCGGGCCCTCGGCGTGGAAGCATCTGTGTTTTCCAACGAAGGAAAGGAATTTCTCACCGTTTCTTATGACATTGATGAAGGCTTTATTTGGGAGTTTAACCTCCAGCTCGACATCACGGTTGTACTCGACCTCATCTCCCATTATTGCGCTATCCCCGTTGACCCTGAACATGAACCCGGTGCTGTCATGGGCGAAGTCAAATGCCACGAAACAGTGACCCATTGATAGCTCCGAAAGGAGCTTCTTTGAATCCGGGAGGAAGTCTCCGCTCAGGCCTCCCTTAACAAGTATATGCGTATGTATAGTCTTGAACATGCTATGGTAGGGAAAAACTATAAGTTTCCCCCACGGGTCGATCTGTCTGGCGTGGCCGTCGAGCCCGCCTATCCCGATTATCTTCCTGGACAGACATAACTGGTCCCATCTCTTCAGGGTTTCCTTGAAAGGCCCGCTTATCTGTGCCTCGGGGTACAGGTAGAACCTCTTGAACTTATAGAAACGGAAGTCGTCCACCCAGTCGAACATATAGGACCATATCTCTATGCCTGTCAGATTTCCTATGTCCCAGTTCCTCCAGGATAGCCTTCGTGTGCGGAGAAAGATGCGGTATTTCCCGTGAGGATGAACTATGAAGGCAAGCCCTCCGCTCTTTACCACATCCTCCATAGTTTCATAGATAGAGCCGCGCTGCCGAACCTTCTTGTCCAATCCGAGGACGACGAAGTGTTCCTTGAATTCCGAGAATTCCTCTCCCACGACAACCATAAGGCCGTTTTTGTATCCCTCCCAGCCATCGATCCTGGCCCCGAGTGTGTCGTGGTCGGTAAGAAATATGTAGTCAAGCCCGCACCTTCCAGCAGCATCTATTATTTCGGGCACTGCTCCGGTTCCGTCTGAATAGTTGGAATGTATATGTATGGCCCCTTTGTAGTCGAAATATTCGGTATCGTCAGATGCGAGCTTTCCTCCCATTTGCCTCCTCCCTGAATTTCCTCTACTTCTCTCTTATAAGAATATCTGCTGTGGCGGCACATCCGATTTCTGTTTCCACGGTACGGGTCGGCCATCCCCCACGGACTGACTCCACGGAGAGCCCTTCAGAGTCGGTTATACCCGCATCCTCAATCCTCGTGCCTGTGACGACAGCCGACCATGTCAAGGGTTGTCCTGGTGCCACCTTAAGCTCCCTGGAAAGGATAAAGGTCGGTATGCCGGATATATAGCCTGCAGGCCCGGCCGGGAAATCGAAAGTCCACTCCTCAATCATACCGTTCCTCCGGTATGATTTCCTTCCAGCTTCAAGCACGTTCTTAAATCTGACGCCAGCCTTTGTGGATAGTACCATCGAAGCCCACCCCTGTGAGGCGACATCGAACCTCCTTGCCAGATCTCGGGGCACGTTCCCGAAGCAGACTGAGCGGGATATGCAGCAGTTTAAGCCCTTCCGGCGTGAAAGGATCCTCACGAAAAGGTACGAGAGTATCTTCTCGCTGGAAGGTGTCCTGTGCCTGGTATTGAAAGCTCTGAGATCTGCTGCCACATCGGCCGAGATAAGCTCTATCCCCCTTCCGTGGAGGGCCATGGCAAGCTCCGAATACACTTCCAGCTCGGAGATGCCGGCAGGTATCTGGTACAGGGCATCTCTGAGGGCAGACCCACTTTCCATACAGAGATATCTGTAGCGCTTCACCTCGACTTCCACAAAGGGATAGTGAACCTGGGTTAGCTCACCCGATAGGTCCATAAAACCTGAGAGGGCCCCGTCGTTCCCTAATTTGGCCCCGTGAAAACGCTCCATAGCCACGGCGAGAGGGGAGTTTTCGTACCATTTAAGTGTTATAAGGTCGAAACCATATAGCTCGAGTTCGTCAGCGATGTCAAATATGTCCGCCTCGTATCCGGCGAAGAACTTTCCGAGGCGTGTTACGAATACTGAAGCCCATCCCGGCTCTCTCGGATTGTCATCGTAAACCCCGCAGGTAAACCATGAAATGTTGTCACGATTAAGCAGGACTATGCCATCTAACCTCTTGAGGCTTATTATCCTGCGCAATCTTTCGGTCTTTTCATCTATCTCCCGTGAGAGGTCTTCTCCCATGAGGTCCGCCTTTTCATGGTAAGCGCTCGGCGCAAAATAAGCCGCTCCGAAAGACCGGAAAGTGGGTTTAAAATATATATCTGCCAATCAGTTGTCAAGGATCTTCTGACTTCTCTCGGTCTGGCTTTCTACGAGGTAGATATTTCAGGGATGCTCGCCAATCGGAGATCGCTCTTTAGAAATCTTGACTTTTCTCTTTGGCGAATTTAGTTTAGATATGAAAAGCAGGATAAAGGGGAACTTCCAAAACGAGAATGGGTATCAGTGAACCGGTTCGCATCGATATGGGCGTCAGTCAAGCAGATGCGGGGGAGATTAGGTCTATAGAGGAATATGAACAAGTCTTTCACCATGATTTATCGAAGCCTCGCCTATGGGAAGCGTGGAACGGGGAAAAGTGGGTTCCTGTTGAACTTCCGGCTTTCGCTGGTCGCTCCAAAGAACGGCGTGCTTACGTAGAGGAGTTTACGGAAGCTGGGTTCAAAATAGACAGGATCTATGAGGCAGGCTCCGGACGCCAGTTTCTGGATTTTATTCTTGGCAAGGCGGATTGAGCTTACTAAAACAGGCGCTCAATATAAGTTATCCCGAGTTAAAGCAAAGGGGCGCCAAAAATGTCTGGGATTGGAGAAAAAGAAACACTTACGGAAAGGCTGCGGGAAATTTCAATTAACTGTGGGGCTGATCTGTTCGGAGTGGCAGACGCAAATGATTTTTCTGGCTACACCGGTAAACGAAATCCATTTTTCTATATTGATACCGCAAGAAGCGTTATTGTTCTAGGTTATCACATGAACGATTCAATATTGGATGTTTGGCTTGATCCAATTGGTGGTAAAAGATATTACTATTTCATAAACGAAATATTGGGGAGCATAGCCTTGGAGATAATATCTGCTCTTTTTGGGGAAGGGAAAAGAGCCGTATTGAGTCCATATAGTGGTATTTTCTCTAAGGACGCAGCGGTTTTGGCAAATCTGGGAACTATAGGTAGGAATAACCTGTTTATGACGAACCGATTTGGCCCTCGTGTGAGATTAAGGACCGTAATCACAGATGCTGAGCTTGCAAAGAGCCCCCACAAACGAGAATCCTTTTGTGATAGTTGTCCTCGCTATTGTTGGTCAGCATGTCCTGCGGATGCGTTTGCGGATGGTCGGTTCAACAGAGAAGTTTGCAGTAAATACAGTGAGGATCATTATGAGAAATTGAGTGGGAATTCCTTTCTGTCCTGTAGAGAGTGTGAAATTGCTTGTCCAGTAGGAGGAGGAGAGGATTAACACCGGGTGACGGAGAAAGGGCAACGAACTCTTTTCTGTTCGAGCAATCTGTTGACGACTATATTGAGTCGCTTCATTCACGAGAGAGCTTGTGCAAGGAATCCATGGGTGCAGAAACGGTGCAAGCTTTTGACGAAGAAATGGTAGAACTGTTGTCGAAGTATAGTACTGCTGGTAAACTTCAGTTTGAAATAGTAACTCGTATCATATGGGGGTATCCCCTGTAGAGATGTGTAGGACGTTATGACAGAAGAAGCGATCTATAGCATTGAAGATATCCTTAGAATGCTTGACTTGTTCTTCCGAGATGAAGATCAGTGGTGGGATGAATTCTATTCGGACAGAAACAGGGAGGTTCCGTTCTTTGTAAATGCCCCCGATGAGAACCTGGTCTCATACTTCGGGGATGGACATATGCAACGCGGGAAAGCTCTCGAACTCGGATGTGGGCCAGGACGGAATGCCCTCTATCTGGCTCGGCAGGGATGCAAAGTAGATGCAGTGGATATTTCAAAGGAAGCGATTCTTTGGGCAAAAGAAAGGACTAAAGAGAGCCGTCCCGAGATAAACTTTATATGTCAGTCGATATTTGATCTGCAACCGGAAGCTTCTGCGTATGACATTGTCTATGACAGTGGATGCTTCCACCACATTCCTCCACACAGGCGTTTTAGTTACATCAAACTTGTGCAAAACGCATTAAAACCATCGGGGTTTTTCGGATTAGTGTGTTTTACACCGGAGGGTGGGTCCGATCTGTCGGACTGGGAGGTGTACAGGCAGCGCAAACTCGGAGGTGGGTTGGGTTACTCTGAGGAGAAGCTAAGGCGGATCTTCGAGGGTACGTTCGAGATAATTGAGTTTCGCAGAATGAGGGAAATGGATCCCGGCAACGGAATATTTGGGAAAGATTTCTGTTGGACTGTGCTCATGCAGCCAATTTGAGAATGGAAGAACATCTGTGGAAAAGGCTGACTTGGCAAAGCGCATAAAAGCCGTTTCTCTTTTAACCGGGCGGTTCAAGCTACGGTCCGGAAAAACCAGTTCATTCTACTGGGACAAGTACCGCTTTGAGAGCAATCCGGTACTATTGAGCGCCATCGTGGATGAATTACACGAACTCCTGCCAGCTTCTTTCGACAAGCTGGCTGGTTTAGAACTGGGTGGCATTCCTCTGGCTACCGGACTCTCACTGAAGACAGGTAAGCCTTGTCTATACGTCCGAAAAGCTGCAAAGACGTATGGCACCTGCAACTTGGTGGAAGGTGGATTCCACACGGGTGAGACGGCGGTAGTAGTAGAGGATGTAATTACTACCGCTGGCCAGGTGTGTGCATCGGTTAAGCAGATGCGGGAACTGGGTTTGATAGTTCAGCATGTCGTGTGTGTCATAGACCGGCAACAAGGGGGTAAGGAGAATCTCAAAGATATGGGGTGCTCGCTTGATTCAATTTTTACCTCAGGCGAGCTCGAGCGCTTAGCGCGGGGTTCCAGCTAAAGCTCCATACGATATTCTCCGTGTGACGACTCCTGGTCCCTAATGTTAGACAGGTTGTATGCATGAACGAAACTATCAGGATGAAATCTCTGTCCTTCGACGGCTTGGTCGAGCTTTACGATGAGACGAGAGTCTTTGATTTGGACTGTTTTGATGCTGCGCTGGGATTTCTCATGGATAGGTTCTCTCTCCAGGACTTCAACAAGCTCCTCGAGCCAGGCATCGGAACCGGCAGGATAGCAATTCCACTGGCTGAAAGAGGTTACCATGTTACAGGAGTGGATGTCTCCGAGGAGATGCTGGCGCTCTTAGAGAAGCGGCTGATGCAGTCAAGTCAATCCTTGCCAATATCCCTTTTCAAAGCTGATGTGACAGATTTGCCCTTTGCGAATGCAGCCTTTGACATTGCCGTCGCTGTGCATCTCTTCTATTTCGTAAGAGAGTGGAAGAAGGCTGCTGAAGAAATACTGAGAGTGGTCAAGTGCGACGGTCCGATAGTTCTGATGCATACCGGGACAGGTGCTGAGATTCCTCTGTTGAATCAGAGATACAAGGAGTTGTGTGCTCAGCAAGGCTGTTTGGCCAGGGAAATTGGTGTCAGGAGTACCAGGGAAGTCGTTGGCTATTTCGAAGGCATTGGGTATAGGGTAGAATGGATAAGAGATCGTTGGCAGTGGACTTCGCGCATAAGGCTGGATAAAGCGCTTAACTATATGAAAGCTCGCGCCTACTCCTTCACGACCTTTGCTCCTGACGATGTTCATCTGTTGGCCATTGAGAGATTGGGCTCGGAATTGAGGCATCGTTATGGCAGTCTGGGGACAGAGGTCGAGGTTTCGAACCAGATTTATCTTGCCATAATTTCACGGAGTTAATAGCCGCTGATCGGATGATATTCAGCAAAGCTAATATAAGTTGTAGCTGTTTGCGACTGGTATTGTCGTTATTGGCTTTTCTGAGGGCAGGAGCTATGCTTCCACAGCAGTATGGACAGAACTGACACCTGGATAACAGGATATATTGGGGGTAGACTATGGCAGATCACGAAACTTCAAAAGAATTATTCCAGAAGTATCTTCAAGATGCGGAAACTACCCCTTTCTCGGGATGGAATTTTGAACATCTAACGGAAACGCACCGTATGATTGAAGCCCCATTGGGGTGGAACTATTATAATGTAATTTTCCCATGGTTATCGGCATCTGAAACGATGCTTGACATGGGAACTGGTGGGGGAGAGGTCTTATCAAGATTCAAGCCGTTGCCTGCATATACATATGCCACGGAATCCTATAGACCCAATATTTCGGTTGCCAAGAAAAGATTGGAACCACTTGGTGTGAAAGTCATCGAACTGCGAGAAGAAAAACATCCTCCCTTCAACAGGAACCTACCCTTTGATGACGATGTTTTTGATTTGACAATCAATCGACACGAGGGCTATTCGCCTTCCGAACTGTTAAGAATATTGAAAAGCGGAAAGAAATTTATAACACAACAGGTTGGAAGCTTAACGGTGTTGAACCTACGACAGTCATTACTAAATACTGCAATTGAGAAGATCGCAAATTGGAATTTGCAGTCAGCAGTGTCTGAATTGGAATCTGCAGGCTTTGAAATCCCCTATCAGCAAGAAGAGATAAGTTACATGAGGTTTTACGATATTGGAGCGATAGCTTACTATTTGAAAGCAATTCCGTGGATAATCGATGGTTTCACAGTAAAGAAATACAAGGATCAACTCTGGAAGCTACATGACCATATCCATAGAGACGGATATTACGACATAATCAATCACAAGTTTGTTATTATTGCCGAAAAGCCTTGATGATTTATCAGAACATGACTATCGGTTTAGAACCGAAGCCTAAGAGCTGGCTAACAGCAATTTCTGTGACGGTTATGTCTACGGGATAAAATCTGGATGGATTTTAGCTTTCGTAGCACTGTGTAATGGACTATGTTTTCGGTGTTAAGGTTTCTATATCAACCTGATCAGTTGCCAAAGGGAGGTGCCCAACCTTGGAAGAACCTCTGAAATTAAAAGCACAACCTTCCGATCCTTGTGAACTTGACTTCTCGTGGTACAATATGATTCGTGCTGAACTGTTGAGAAAGACAGTGCGACGAGCGGAACGAGTGTTAGATGTGGGATGTGGCCGTGGAGAGGTTCTCTTGATGTTGTCAAAGCAGATTGGACGCGGTATAGGTGTGGATATATCAGAGGGCGATTTGATTACTGCGGAGAATGCACGGAAAAAAAGAGGCATCGAGAATATCGAATTCATGCGGGCAGATGCAATGGATCTACCTTTCACGCCAGGCACGTTCGACGCTGTGCTGTGTTTGGGTGATGTCCTGTCATATTCGAATCTGTATGGACAACAGGATCGTGCCCTTTCCGGAATCAAGCGTGTTCTCAGAGATGGCGGATTGACAGTTTACGAGGGCATGAACTGGGATTGGGAATACAAGCTTGGTCCGTACTGGACCTTCTTCACACGTGAAAAGGGCGGCTGTTTCCACTTTCATCGAGCCAAGCGTACGGCCTCAGGTCGCGAGACGGTCCGTGAGTACGACGTAGTGTATGAAACCCCGCTTCATGATTGGATTTTGAAGCAGGACTGGCC
>CAZTBA010000090.1:0-16735 GCA_964611725.1 uncultured bacterium | reverse complement strand
CTTCCCAAGCTCTTCAGGGAGTCGTGTCGCGTCAGATCGGGTGAAGTATTTGCCATCGGAAGGCGTAAGACCTTTGTCGATAAGGAACTTGTAGTAAGTGGAGCGGCTCTCAGGATCCCTGCCTTCGCCGTAATGTTTGCGGTACCCGTCCTCTATGCTCCTCCATTCATCGAAGCCGTGCTGTGCGAAGATCTCATCGCCGAGATGCCATTTTCCATGATATGCTGCCACGTATTTCCCTGCGGATAACATCTCAGGTAGGCAGAGGGTATCAGCAGACAGGGGAATGTTGTTCTTCGTGCATCCGTTGGTGTGCGGATACAGACCGGTCAGTATGCTCGAGCGCGATGGCGTGCACACCGGCTGGGTCACATAGGCTTTCTCGAAAACGGTGCTCTGGGATGCGAGCCGGTTTAGATTGGGCGTTTCGATCCACTGATTGCCATACGCGGCCATAGTATCGGCACGCTGTTCATCGGTGAACAGAAAGAGAAGATTGGGATGTTTCATATACGTCTCCTTGGATACTATTGCTGAACGAAATGCTTTATGTACATCCAGTATGGGAAATTTTGATCTTGATATTTTTAGAATCTTATATTAATTTCACATCAATTTTCGGGTCAATATACTCATTATCAACTGCTTAAGCAAGTGTTCTGTACCGGTTTGCAGTGCAATTTAGAGCTAAGTTGGAGGGAATTCGGATATGACAATCACGGAAACGCCCGCCGCTGTCAGTGGCGTTATCTTCGACATAAAACGTTTTGCCATCCACGATGGGCCTGGTATTCGCACGACGGTGTTCTTCAAGGGATGTCCGCTGTCCTGTAAATGGTGTCACAATCCCGAATCGATCAGTCTGAAGTCGGAAATAGCCCTCTATCCCGAGCGTTGTATCGCCTGCGGGAACTGTCGGGAGATCTGTCCGGAACTCGTCGATCGAGAGGGTTTTGCCCCGGATATAATTATCGAGGGACTCTGCAACCAGTGCGGGAAGTGTGTGGACACCTGCTACGCCGGGGCAGTGGAATTTGCCGGCAGGGCTGTCACTGTTGGTGAGGTCGTCGAAGAGGTATTGAAAGACAGGCCGTTCTACGAGACATCGGATGGAGGTGTAACCCTTTCGGGTGGTGAGTCAACCATGCAGTTTGAGTTCTGTCGGGCGCTGCTTACGGAGCTCAAAGCCACCGGGGTACATACGGCACTGGACACGAGCGGATACGTTCCGTGGGGAAAGCTGAAAGATCTTGTCCCACTTGTGGATCTGTTCCTGTACGATCTGAAGGTCATCAGCCGCGCAAAGCACATACGGTGGACGGGAGTCGATAATCGGCTTATAATCAACAATCTCAAGAACCTGTCGCAGTCAGGTGCTGCCATACAGATTCGCTTCCCTGCTGTACGCGGCATCAACTCCTCCAAACGTGATCTCGAGCAGTTAGCCACGCTGGTACGCTCGCTCGATCCGCGTCCCGAGGTCGCCTTGCTTCCATATCACCGTCTCGCTGCCAGCAAGTATGAAAGGTTCAGGAAGCCCTTTGCAATGAAGGACAAACGCGAGTTTACCAGAACGGAGCTTGAGCACATACGTTCGACTTTGCGCGATCTGGGAGTCACGGTGGTGGATTCCTGAGCGGTTCCACCAAGAAACTGGAATTGTGGATATTTCCTTGTCCATTCTATTTTGAGATCAAAAACCACCCAACCGTCATAGTTTCCCATCTCCAAGACCTTTTATTTTCCTTTTGACAACCGATTCCGGCGGTCTTATAATAAAAGGAAACCTATGATGGATTTGATATGAGAGGATTCTTTGATAATACACAACTGAAATGAAAAACCGAGGAAAGAAATATGAAGAAAATCGTCCAGTTTAGGATCTATGAAGGTGAAAAGTATTATGTTGCCGAATGTGTTGATCTACCGATAGTTACCCAGGGGAAAACGCTTGATGAGGTCGCCGAGAACATAAGCAGGCAATTTCCCTCCACTTGGAAGGAGAAAACCTCGAGGAATGGGATATACTCCCTGATTTTTCCATTCTGGTCAACTTCGAACTCGAGTCATCTTATGTCGAAAATTAAAATTCTGAGTGGAAACGAAATTGTAAAGATCTTTTCTCGTTCTTTGAGGTACATCTCACAAGGAGATCTGAGACCTCATTTTTACAGTTAAGGGCAACCAATGGAAAAAGCAAATATGTCTCATATAAACATGCTGGACACAGAGATTCTCGAGCTTCTCGGAGAGCATTTCGCCGCCGGGTTCTACTCCGAACCGGAGGCACCAATGGTGGAGCGCTTCGCGCGTGCATTAAGGCAATGGGCAGTCCATGTTAGAATCCCCGCCTATGATGGGGGTCTCCTGTACCCTCACGGTCCGAGCATATGGGCCTCCGCCGAACCGATGGCGGTGAGCTGGTATTACGTGGCCGCATTCCCACTAAACCGCGATACACTTTCCCGAAAAATGGCCGCTGCTGATGATCGGGGCCGTGATACGCTTACAGAACTTGAGCGGGCCTGGTCGGCCTACAAGTTTGCCGGCGGCTATACCCACTCGATTCCCAACTACGGCCGTGTGCTGACCGAAGGCCTTGACGGCTATGCGGTGCGCGTGTCCCACGGGCTCGAAGATGCGGTAGGCCGTGGTGACCCCGAGCGAGAAGCCTTCTACACCGCGATGGAGATAACGCTGGACACAGCCAGTATTTTGCATCGGCGATTCGTCGAAGAGCTGAAGCGAGCGAGCTTCTCGGATGATACATCCGAGCGCAACCGACAACGTCTCATAGATGCCTTCAGCAACGTCCCTTTTGCACCTGCAAATGGTTTCTTCGAGGCCCTCGTCGCAACCAATTTCATTTTCTACCTCGATGGCTGTGACAACCTCGGTCGCTTTGACCAATATCTGTGGCCTTACTATAAGTCATCCCGCGGCCGCGGTCTGCTTGAACGCGAACAGGCAGTGGAGCTCGTTCGAGCAATGTGGAGAAACGTCGACGCGGCTTCTGGGTGGAATGTGGCCATAGGTGGCACCGACTCTAAAGGGCATGATGTATCCAATGAACTGACAGTGGTCTCTATTGAGGCCGCACGTGGTATGAGGAGACCCAACCTTGCACTGCGACTCTCCAAATCCACGCCCGATGAGGTCTGGGATGCTGCCCTGAATACGATCGCCTCCGGCGGCGGACTGCCGGCGCTCTACTGGGCTCCCAATTACTACAACGCCATGCGTGCTTCCGAAATTCCCCTGCCAGAAGAGGAGATGCACGAGTTCGCCTTCGGCGGCTGTACAGAACTGATGGTGCAGGGCAAGTCGAACGTCGGATCTCTGGACGACTGCCTTAACGTCCCGGAGGTGCTCTGTCGCGCCACTGGCGAACACCTGGGCGCCGCAAGATCTTTCGATGAGTTTTACGCCGCATTCCGTCGGGAACTGACTGACACGATCGACCAGATGTGTGACCGCGTCAACTCCTGGCAGGAAATACGTTCCCTCTACCATCCACAGCCGATCCGAAGCCTCCTCGTAGACGACTGCATAGATACGGGAAGAGAGTTCTCTGCCGGTGGAGCCCGTTACAACTGGTCGGTTATCAACGTTATGGGTCTGGCCAACGCGATCGACTCGCTGGCGGCGCTACGCGAGGTGGTCTTCGAACAGGGTGAAGTATCAGCAGAGGAGATGGTGCGGGCGCTGGATGAGAACTTCCGGGGACATGAGCTGCTGCGTAAGCGCCTCGAACGGGCACCGCGTTTCGGCAATGGCAACTCGAGTGCGGACGACATCGCAAGGACCCTATCGGAATTCATATTCCACGAATTACTCCGTCACAGGGCATGGCGCGGCGGACCCTTCGTACCTTCATGCCTGATGTTCGTCACGTATGTAGAATACGGACTTCCGGTGGGTGCGACCCCGGATGGCCGGCTGGCCGGTGCGCCGATAGCTGATTCCGCCGGTCCCTACCAGGGGCGCGATACATCCGGTCCCACCGCAATGCTCCGTTCCGTCGCCACCATCGACCAAAAACACGCGCCAGGCACCCTCGTCGTCAACATACGCGTATCCAAAAAATACTTCGAAACGGAGACCTCACGGGCCAAGCTCAAGGGCCTCATCTGCGGCTATTTCCGGATGGGCGGACTCCAGTTGCAGGTGAACGTCATCGATCAGCAGACCCTTCGTGAGGCCGTCGCCCACCCTGAAAGCTACGGCGACCTCGTAGTGCGTGTCGGAGGGTACTCCGAATACTGGCGAAACCTCACCCCGGAGCTGCGCAGGACGATCCTCGAGCGTATCGAGCATTGATGATCACACGGAAGGACTTCTTTGCTTAAAGATACAGATCGCCTTAGTAGTGAGGGCAGGGCATGCCCTGCCCCTACATGGGAATTGCCATCTCACGAAATCCGCATACTTTCCTGAACGCAACTTAGTACAATCTATCCGGTCCGAGGCTGCTGAAACTGCGGCAGCCACTGGGACTGGGCAGTCAGCATTTCGTCCACCATCGAGCGGATCTGGTCCAGAGTGCAGACGGCGGCGGTCAACGGGTCGAGCATGACGGCGTGATAGACCGCCTCCACATCGCCCATGATCGCGGCCTGAACAACCAGTTCCTGGACATTGATGCAGACACGGTTGAGCGCAGCCAGTTGGGCTGGCAGAGAGCCGACAACTGTGGGCTGGATGCCGTTGCCATCCACCAAGCACGGCACCTCCACGCAACAGCCCTGAGGCAAATTATCGATCAGGCCATAGTTGGGCACATTACCGTTGATTCGTATAGGCTGGTTGGTTTCCATCGCCTCGATAATGTACGAACCATACTCGTGGGTGCGCCCGGAAGGCAGATCCTTGATCCCTTTGAGCAATTCCTGGTACTCCTTTTTCATCTCTTTAAGGCCCTTTAAGCAGCTACGCAGATAGCCGCCTGTGCGCCCGAAGTCAAGCCAGGAGTTACCCTTGTCTTTGAAACGGGGTGACAGATCCTCATTGATCATCTTCTCATTCTTGCGGAAATAGGGCACGTACTCGCTGGCATGGCCACTGGATTCGGTGACGAAGTAGCCGAAATGCTTCATCATTTCAATCCGCACCGGTTCCTGGCCGTAACGCTCCGGACTCTCAATGGCCTCCCAGATCAGGGGGTAGAGGTCCTCCTTGCCCCGGCGAAATTCGAGGAACCAGCTCTGGTGGTTGATTCCGGCACACAGGTAAACTACTTCCTCATGTGGCACACCGACCCAACTGGCAAGCATCCCCGCCGTTCCCTGCACACTGTGGCAGAGGCCCACGCAGGGACGGCCGGTTTCCGCCTCCACCCCCCAGCAGTTAGATGCCATCGGATTGACATAATTGATCAGCAGTGCATCGGTCGCCAAATCGTCCATGTCATAGCACAGGTCGGTCAATACCGGGATGGTGCGCAGCGACCGGAAGATACCGCCCGGACCTAAGGTATCACCCACGCACTGCCCTACACCATAACGCTGGGGAATCTCGATATCCAGGGCATAGGCATCCAGTCCGCCCTGCTGAAAGGTGGTGATTACATAATCTGCGTCACGTACGGCCTCCTTGCGGTCGGTAGTGGCCTCAACCCTTGCCTTGAGCCCACGTTTATCGATAATCGCCTGGACCAGATCGCGGGCCTGTGACAGACGTTCAGAGTCGATGTCCATCAGGGCTATGGTGCTTTCCTGGAGCGCTGGCGCCAGCAAAATATCGCTACAAATGTTCCGGGTGAAGACCCTGCTGCCGGCACCGATCAGTGTGATCTTGGGCATCTGATAACCTCCATTTCTGCGTTGATAACGGAATCACTTCACATCCTACCAGCCTAATGCATACCCTATATTTCCCTTGGGAGACACGCCGCCCAGGATTACGCCGCGCTCTTTATCATAGCGAATCCCCATCACCTTGCCATTCGTCCAACCACCGGTGACGACTACATCGTGTCCACGACGTTTGAGTTCCGCGATGACCTTACGTGCGATCCGGTTTTCGACCACTACACGGCCGGGATAGGCAGCGCGCGGGTAGAAGGACGAGGGGAAATGTACGGAGTGGACGGTCGGCGCGTCCAATGCCTTCTGGACGTTCATCCCGAAATCCACGTAATTGAGGAAAAATTGTAGAGTCCACTGGTCCTGACTATCTCCACCGGGCGTGCCGAATGCCATGAATGGCTCGCTGTTTTTGGTAACCATTGTAGGTGTTAAGGTAGCGCGAGGACGCTTATGCGGTGCGAGGGCGTTGGGACGTTGTGGGTTGAGGTAGAACATCTGTCCGCGGGTGCCGAGCGGGAATCCAAGTCCCTTTATGACCGGAGAGGAACCGATCCATCCTCCGCTCGGTGTTGCGGCGACCATGTTGCCCTCTCGGTCGATGGCATCGAGGTGGGTTGTGTCCCCGACATGTGCGTGTCCCAATCCCAGATCCTGGATGGAGCGTGCCGACACCTTCAGTGCACGGCGATTGTCCTCTGCAACGTCGAGAGTTGCGTACTCAGGCACACCACGTCCGACATCGCCGGGTCGCATTTCCCGGGATGCCTCCGCACCGATCAGGTTTCGACGCCCTACGGCATACTCCTTCGAGAGCAGGATGTCGAATGGTACCTCATCGAGAAGCGGATCCCCATAGTAAGCCTCGCGGTCGGCGAAGGACAGTTTGGCACACTCAATCCACGTATGCAGGTAATCCGCCGAATTATGTTTCATGGCCTTGAGGTCAAAGCCTTCCAGAATCGCCAGTTGCTGGAGGAAGACCGGCCCCTGTGTCCATGACGGGCATTTATAAACGTCAAGCCCGCGATAATTGAAGGTCACCGGCTCTTCAACCGCCGCATGCCACTCGGCCATATCCTCGTATGAGAGCAGGCCACTGTGGGCGGTGCCGCTGGCATCCTTAACCGGGTTATTGGTGATATAGTCGATTATTCGTTCAGCAATCTCGCCCTTGTAGAAGACATCCCGCGCCGCTTCGATGCCTGCGATGCGGCCCCTGTGCTTCGTATCTTCCTCTGCATGGCACATCAGTTTGAGCACATTTGCCCAGTCAGGATTGCGAAAGATCTCGCCCACTTCGGGCACGCGACCGCTGGGACAGTAGACCTCCCCGGTGGTCGGATAGAGTCCGGTGAACTTGCGCAGGCTCCTGGTAAGGCTACCGTGCAGTCCCTCGTAAACCGGGAAGCCGTTCTCAGCCAGTTCGATCGCAGGCCGAAGCACCTGGGAGAAGCTCATCGTGCCGAAGCGCGCAACAGCAGTTGCCCATGTGTCCACTACTGAAGGGACACATGCCGGCAGGTAGCCATCTCCGGGTATAAGATCGATCCCATGGTCCCGACACCATTCGATCGTGAACGCCTTTGGAGACCAGCCCATGCCGCTGACGGCAAAAACCTTCTTCTCCTTAGCCGAATATATCAGTGTGGGCACTTCTCCGCCAATACCGTTGTTCTGCGGTTCCAGCAGATTGAGACAGAAACACATCGCTGCAGCCGCATCGATGGCGTTGCCGCCCTGTTCCATGATCCTGAAGCCGGCGGCGGTGGCGAGGTAGTGTCCCGAAGTAACCACGCCGCGCGTGCCCATGATGACGGGGCGGGTAGTGAAAACTGGCATAGTTTTCCCTCCTTGCCGAAAATTCAGGCCAGATATCTCAGAAAAATTGCGCATTAGTGAAACGGGAAAATCACAGACAAAGTTAGTTAAGAGTGTGGAAATGTCAAGGGAATATTGCTCTCTCCAGATCTCAAAAGTAACGAGGAACCAGCGTGAAAAATTCATTGACTTCAGGAGATAGTTTTTGTATGATGAATGCCTGAGTTTTCGAAACGCCGCCTGAGAAGCTGACTGGTATCAGGGACGGGGAAAGTTTATGGAAGTGAAGTGCCGAAGGCAATGCGATAGGCTACGCTTCTCAGCAAGGACGACCGCCGATCGCCTCTACATTAATCATGGGAACAATCTATATCGCGGTCCTATCGCCCGGGTTCACAGGATTCTAATTGCGCCGAGTTAACATGAGTTTGAAATACCGACATCTTTTATGGTTTGTTTCAGTCGTTTGTTTCGGAATAGCAATCCGACCGTCAAATATCATGGGACAAACAAACAAATTCGATCTGCCGATCAAGCCGCCTAAGCACGGTGGGATCTATGTGGTGGCACACCGTGGAGCACATAAAGGCATTCCCGAGAATACGCTCGCTGCATATCAAAAGGCTATTGACATGGGAGTGGATTTCGTCGAGGTGGATATCCACACAACCAGAGATGGGAGATTTGTCAGTATCCATAACGAAACTATAGACGCATACGTAGAGGATGGCTCCGGAAAGGTCAAGGATTTTACCCTGGAGGAGCTCCGCTCTTTCGACATCGGGATACGTATCGGACCACAATGGAAAGGCACGCGCATTCCGACTTTTGAGGAAATACTTGACTTGTGCAGAGGCAAATGTGGTATATATCTCGATTTGAAAGAAGCACCTGTGGCACCGCTCGTTAATATGATAAAAGAACGTGGCATGGAGCGCCAGGTATTGTGGTGCCTGGGAGGTTATAACGAGCTCGAACAGGTGGAAAAACTCTGTCCCCAATGTGTCCTCATGCCCGATCCCGGTTCCGGGGACAGAATTCTTGAATTGCTTCAGCGGTTTAAACCACGTGTGGTAGCTCCGGTCTGGAACGGCTTCTCCAAGAGTCTTGTTGAAACGTGCCATGCCGCCGGGGCAATCGTCATCGTCGATGAAAGGGACCGGAACAGTTGGGAGCTTGCTTTAGAGTGGAATGCTGATGGGATCCAGACCAACCATCCGAAGGAGTTAATCGAGTTTCTCGAAAAAAGAAAGGTGTCGAAATGATCAAGAGCCTTATGAAGCCATTCTCGCGGTTATTTCGCGTTGCCACAATGTTCGTCTGGTCGCTTGTTTCGACAGCTATATGCGAAACCGTGATGCTTCCCATGCCTGACGGTGTAAAGCTGTCCACAGATTACTACGTGCCCAGGGGAAAGGGGCCTTTCCCGGTAGTTCTCATCCGCACTCCATATGGTAAAGGCGGGGAAGGGGCCAAAATGATAGCCACGCAGTTCAATTCAAAGGGCTTGGCCTGTGTTATACAGGACACACGCGGCTCTTCCGAGAGCGAGGGCACATATATGGGTTTCGCGGATGATGGCTGGGGCGAGCATCAGGACGGAGCGAATACCCTCGAATGGATCCGCCAGCAGCCCTGGTGCAACGGCAAAGTGGGGACCTGGGGTCCATCCGCTCTGGGTATCACTCAGGTTATGATTGCCGGGACGGGTGCAGACATCACCTGTCAGTATATCGCTGTGGCATCCTCGAACTTCTATGGCCAGACCTCGTACCAGGGAGGTGTGTTCCGAAAAAACCTTGCCGAAGAATGGCTCAAGGACCGGGAAGCGCCCCATGTTATCGATATCTGGAAGACGCACCCATCTTACGATTCTTTCTGGACCTATTTTAATGCAGAAGCCCGCGCATCCGTGATAACCGCGCCGGCTGTCCATCAGGGTGGCTGGTGGGATATTTTTGCACAGGGCACCATCAACAACTTCGTATCGCGGCAGCACCAGGGGGGAGAAGGTGCCCGAGGGAATCAGAAGTTGATTATGGGACCCTGGCCCCACGGACCCGCCCAGGAGTTCGGCGATCTCAAATTCCCCGACAATTTCAATTTCGATATGATAAGCTATCAGGTACGTTTCCTGAACTACTGGCTGAAAGGTGAAAATAACGGTATCATGGACGATCCGGCGGTTCACTATTACACGATCGGAGACTGTGACGACCCCGAAGCGCCCGGCAACGAGTGGCGCACGGCCGACGATTGGCCGCCCTTTCCCACACGGGAGACAGCCTATTACCTCGCGGAGGATGGCGATCTTACAACGGATCTCAGCAAGGTCAGCGATGGGAAGGTATTCTACGATTACGATCCGGAAGACCCCTGTCCCACCCACGGTGGCGCCAACCTCGGACTCGCTTCGATCGAAGTAGGCCCCTTCGATCAGCAGATGCTTGGCGATCGACCCGACGTTTTGACCTTTTCGACACCTGCGCTTGAAGAGCCAGTCGAGGTCACAGGTGCGGTGCGCCTGAAACTGCTCGTATCCGCCAATGCCCCCGATACAGACTTCACGGCCAAACTGCTCGACATCTATCCCGACGGCAGACAGATACTTATGACTGACAATATCCAGCGGCTCAAATTCCGCAACGGATTTGAGAAAGCCGATCCGCTGCCGCCGGGTACCATCGGGGAGCTGGAAATCGACCTCTGGTCGATAAGCCTGATCTTCAACAGGGGGCACCGCATCGGGGTGCAGATTTCGAGCAGTAACTATCCGCGTTTCGAGAAGAATCCAAATACAGGGGAGGATTTTCCACAGGAAGGCCGCACCAGAGTGGCGCGTAACACAGTTTACATGGGCCCGAAACATCCCAGCGCGCTCCTATTGCCTGTGCGGCCTACGGACTAAACCAGTCAATTCTATCTTATAGCAATTTGCATTTCATAAAGTAAAATATACTGACCTTATATAACGTGTGTTATTAACCGACATAAGGGCAGGGCATGCCCTGCCCCTACAAGGGAATCGTTATTCCAAGGATCTGTATATATTACTTTTCTGAACGCAATGTAGTATTAGATCGAGCTTAGTCGCCGAAATCATCCGGTGTCTCCCGCTCCTCGTGCTGGAAATCGTAATTGCCTTCGACGATAGCTCGGTTGGCCCTCGTGAACCATTCCCAGTATGCTTCATGGTCGGGCTCACCATAGGTTGGTCCCTCGTAGAAGATCCAGTAGCCGTCGGAGAGCTCCGAGATCATAACAGCGTTCTTGCCCGAGAATTCGGGGTCCGCTCCGCGCACGAGAGGATCAATTCCTCCTATGTAGATGAACGGGATTCCGTAGCTGCGTACCAATTCTATGTCAGTCTGCAGGCGATCGCGGTTGCCCTCCAGCGCCTCCCTATGCGGAAGAGACGAGGAAGGGCGTCCGTATGTATGGGCATCCGCCAGGATGAGCGGTGCTTTCTCGGTAGCCCATTCGGGATAGATTGCTTCTTTCATGAAATGTGTTCCCGGGGCAGGATATACGCAGAACCGGAAACGAGGGTTGATAGCATCGACTTCCCGCCGCAGCTTGCGGCAGCGTGCCCTCCAGGACTCAATCTGAAATTCAGCAAACTCCTCATGCAGGCCCTGCTCGATAAGCCAGGGATGCCTCTGAGCGGGTTCCAATTCGGGCAACTGTACACCCTTCGCATCCGCAAATTCGTTGAGTATCTTCAGGTCATAGGATAGCGAGTAAGCGTTGCTCTGTTTATTTGGGGCATAGTTTTCGTAGTCTAAGAACACCCCGATAAGCGAGGGGACCTCGACACTTACCTTGGCATGAGCTAAGATCAGCGGAGTCATCCACTCCCATAGCTCATCGGAGTTGGGGCTGTAGAGGTCCTGTCCCACGCCGTTGGCCCAGATCAGCTTTGTCCCTTCAGTCGCGGTCAGTGTCCCGCGCATCCAGGGCATGTAATAGATACCATAGTTCTGGGCAAATCTCGCGACTTTGCGGACACGCTCGATGTCCCCACCACCCTGGCGCGGCGAGACCACATTGAATCCCGCCTCAGCGATCTGGCGGACATGGTCTTCGGTCATCACCCATCCGTTGGCCTTCATCAAAACCTTATCCACCAGTACACGCATCTTTTCACTCGACCTAAAACCCTCCCGGGCTTCAGCAAATGACAGAGCACCGAGAAGTAAAACTACCATCGCCAGAAAAGGCAGATCGAAAATCGCTCGGATCACCATTGTAGCCTCACTTCCACTCTTACTACAGCATTTCACTATCCACGTCAGGTTTGATTTGAAATCTGCTACCGCATCAGCACAATCCGTCGGGCCTCAATAAAATCTCCGGCTTCCATCCGTACGAAATAGATGCCGCTTGCAAAATCACTCCCATCCCACTTCACAGACCAGTAACCTTCCTCCATAATCTCATCCACCAATACCCCTGCCTTACGCCCGAGTATATCGTAGACCGCAAGCTCCACATGCGAGGCTTCGGGGAGCTGGTAGTGGATCTCAGTAATGGGATTGAAGGGATTGGGATAGTTTTGATATAATCTAAATGTTTTCGGCATAACCGGTATTGTTACTGAAACAGGACCGTGGAAAGTTTTGATTCCTTCGAAATCTACATCCGCCAATTTGTAAAAATATGTCTGCCCAGGCTTCACTGTTCCGTCTTCGCAGCGGTATTCACTGCGGGTGTTTGAACTCCCCTGCCCCTTCAGGGAATTATCTGTTTTATAACTGGATACCAGTACATACTCACCATCTTCCTCAATCGCCCTGAAGACCTCAAAACCCAAATTGTTCACCTCGCTCTCGGTAGCCCATTTAACTACTGCGGAACCGCCTTCGGCCTCGGCTCCAAAGGTGGATAGCTTTACGGGAACGGAGGAATCGATAACGAATTGTATACCTGTTCCCATAGCGGCTGCCCATCCGCCGGTATAGTCGCCGCCGGGCCAACCGTGAAAGGACTCTTCCGTAAGCATTATCTGACAGTCATAACTGCCATTGGCCAGAAACACCCCACCGACCGGAAGGCGTTCCCATTCCCCAAAGACCGTCATAGTAGATTCAGGATAGTCCGTAGAATAGGCCACTTGTGAGGTATCGGGATCAAAGGTTGTCGTTTTCGGCGGACCGTCACTTCCGGTGCGTGTTCTCTGTTGAGTATTCCACAGCACGTGATAGCTGCTGTTCGCTTCAAAGCCAAGTGACGCATCGCCATTTTCATCGGTGATAAAATAGTCGAAGACAAGGTATGCGGTATAGCGATACTTCTTGCCGGTAGGACTGGTGGGATCCAGGATATCGCGCCTACTCAAATAGACTGAATCATTGGGATTGGGGGAAGATCCATCTCCCTTATCGTTAAGGTTCTGTCCGTTAGTCCACTCGGACCCATTCCACTCCTCCTGCCACCAGCGGCCGGCAAAGCCGATAGATTCATTGCTTGGATCGTCCGAATATCCCACCAGCTTGAGTTGATAGGCAAAATTGGGCTTGAGGCTCACAGCGGCTAGTGATCCGTGAAATGTCGCTACTAACTGGTTAAAAGTGACCTGCACCTGTACACCAGGTTGATCGTAACCGTAGTTATTGCGGTAAGTATCGCTGTACAAATTTCCGGCAACATCCCGCCATCGGTAGCCGCTGTAGGCAGTTACTCCTGGATCAATGTACAGCAGGTCGACCGTCACCGATACCGAATCTTGTCCCAGAAAAAAGATAAACAAGATGGCCAGCAGACATGCACAGGCCGCTTTACTGTATCGATTACAGAATTTCATAGCACTCCTGAGCAGATCACTCAACGGTCTTGACAACAAGCGGTCTCCTACATCCTCCTCAAGAGACGCAACATAAACAGGCAAAATAACTATAGCTAAGTTCAACTCGTTCATTTTGACTCTTTCACACTCATACTCATACAGCCATTCTGACGACTTTTTTTCAGAAAGCGGAAACGGGCCTCAAGTGAAAATTAAGTTCATTCAGGGGATCTTATTGACCAATATTCCGATCTTCGTATGAATGATATAGGTCTATAGCAACGCCAAATATGTTATTTACAAATTCCCTGGAACCTTCGTAAGTTAGATGACATATATCATCGAAACATCTCCCTTGTTTGGGAATTAATCTATTCATATCTACAAAGTATATATCTTTATTTTCTTTGACTATATCCTCGATAACTTGATTGTGATTTAGTATTCCCTTTACTACATTCTCCGGTTTTCCCCAAACTTCAATTGAGCATTTATATTCGTTATAATCAAGAGACTTGTTCGTAAATCTTTCTAAGGTGTAATCTTTCGGTACATAGAAAGCAAAGCTCATCAATAGCAATGGCTCTTCCTTATCTTTCGCAATTTGTACTATTCTTCTCAAGTTTCTTTCAAAAGAAGACCGTGTCTTTATCGTACTTCCACATTCAATCCACCCTTTGCTTAAACGACCTCGCACAAGTTGAGGATGTGTAAGCTTATACGAAATGCGTCCTTCTCTTAACACCATTAATGCATGGTCAAATACATAGGGAAAAGCTACGAATTTCATTTCCCCATGTTTATCAATTATGTTTATTCGCCTATACCAAATGTAATGCGAATAATCACTTCTAAAAACAAAGTCCGGACAATTATTGGCTCGTACTTCGTTAATCCCATGATAAAACACTACCAGATCAAAACTTTTTTCCATGAGACGCTTATATTTATGGTAGCTATCTAATGAAGAATGAGCGGATCTAGACAAATTATGAATCCTAAAGTTTCCCTGTGTTTTTTGCGAAAGTTCTTCTGATAATATCTGTTCTATATATCCCCAATTGGGATGCAAAACTGAAGCTCCTAATACTAAAATATCAAAATAACCATCATTTCTATGAATATCCTTCTTTTTTAACTCTCTCAGCTCTGGATAGAAGTTATAGATGATTGTCTCTGGTTCAAAAAACGGTACATCATGTCGGATATTCAGGTATGCCCGCGATGCAACCTCCATTAGAATCAATAGATATGTAGCGTAAAGCAAAGCAATTATTACCATCTTTGAAAGCGGACGTTTCTTATAGTGTTCTGTACTCATTTCAGCTCCATTCTCTCAAGGTCGTATAAGAATCATTTCTGTAAACCAACAGGATAATGCGTATTTTCGGTTATCTCCCCTGCGGGTTCCTATTGTGGCTAAGCCGCCAGGCTGTCCGCCCCATCTGGCCTCTTTAAGGCTATGCCAACGAATGGTGCCTCTCAAAACACAAAAACCCCCTCAAAACCTTTTCTGACAGGGTTTTTTCAATGGCATACAGACTTTCCTCTGCTCAGGATATTCTAAGCCACGGCTCATGTTCAATAATAGTCTAACGCCCTCCCTGAGCTTACAGTAACAATATACACGCAGAGGGAAATATGTCAAGCTGATTTCTTGGGGCAATTTCAGCGGTGTAATGCTGTAGGAAGGAGAACTCTCAAATCTGGTGTCTAAATGGTGTCCAGAGCCCATCAAAATAGATCGAAATAGATGAAACCCATTAAAAGTAAACTGAAGTCACATCCCAATACAAAAACAACCCTTATCTCACTTCTCCTACATTTACAATCACTTACGAAACCTGGCCAAATTGCATCCACCCTGCAGTTGATAAGGTCTACATAGTTTTGCGTTCCATAAGGTAGCCTGATTCTTTTCAGAGATACCCCGCCGTAGCGTCTCTACATACAATTGCAGAGAAACTTCCGACTCCATGGAATGCAGATTGGTATTATTCATACCCTACATCCACTTGTCCTTTCCATCGAGTTCTCCGGCCTTCACGCTCTCACGGAACTCCTCGGTGATGTGGGCAACATAGACCTGTGATACCCCCATCCGATCGGATCTGAAAACCGCGATCCGCCCGTCCTGACTGAGCGCCGGATGTGGGTGGCCGAATTCCACATGATCCTGAGTAGCTCCTGCATCGCAAAGTGTCCTGAAATGTCGCGTGGGCACGTGCACCAGTTGGAGCCCCATATCGGGCCAGTTCGTGTCGGCGACGATCCACTCGCCGTCGAACGAGGCACCCGAATGCCAGAAGTATGGTCCCTGGACTGCCTTTTCCGGCTCCTTACCCTCCTCTACTACCCAAACACACCGATCAGGAGGAAGGCCGCATCCCTGCAACATGGATGTCTTACCCAACATTGTAGCATGGGCGAAGATCGAGGGACAGATCAGGCGGCCGTCACCGCCGTCCTCATCGGTATTCCAGAGGCTCAATTTCGATCCAACGTTAATCACCCTTCTCGAACCTGCCGCCCCCGGAGCCGTACCCCACTTCACCTCGCCACGCTGTACGATGAGCCGTGGCCCTGTCTGAACGCAGGCAAACAGGTACCCGCCGATGTCGATTTCATCGATATGGCCCGTCTCCAGGTTCACACGGACAGCCCCTGGACCATCGGAGCCGTGCCGGCCGATGAACAGCAGATCGCCTGATGCAGAGATATGTATGCGACTGAATACGGATCCTTCGGGGCAGAAGCCATCAAGCGAGAGGAGTTCGTCGACCTTGCCGGTTTCAACGTCGACCGCACAGAGGTCTGTACGCCAGACCACGTAGATCGTCTTGCCGTCGAGCGTAAGGACCGCCGAAGCCCTTCCGTAATAACCGCCGGACTCCTCCCGATCGCCACGCTCAGTGAGCTGGAAGAGGTTCAGCCCATCGGTGTCGCACCGGAAAAGGTCCCAAGGTGCCCCCCGCCCTGCATACCTCTGGCAGAAGAACACCACACGCTGGTTGTCCGGTGTAAAGCTCGGCCAGTCGTAAAGGAAATGTGCGCTCGGCGATGGGTAGCTCGTGATCTGGATGACCTTGATCCCGGTGTGTGGGTCGATCCGCTGGATTCGTTCGCTGGCTAATGGTGTTCGCAACATGTTGTGTTCCTTTTCTCGGCGTTAAGTAATTTCTTACGAAGCTTTTGTTGTCTGCTCCTGGAACCTCACCCCCGCAAGGGCTCCATGGTCCCACTGCCAATTGCATAAAGTAAATCGCCCTGATAAGATCCAATTACATTATATCTCCATTAGTACCAACTTCAAACAACCTCCGCC
>CAZTBA010000089.1:0-16829 GCA_964611725.1 uncultured bacterium | reverse complement strand
CGCGAATCTGGGCATGAGCTACAGCGGGTCCAACGTGTTGGCGGAAACCGGCATCGAGAATATTCTCCGCTGGATTCCCTTTGAAATCGACGAGACGGACCTGCGGGACCGCATCAAGAACAAGATGATCCGTCCGACCACTATCCCACAGACTCTTGAGGAGCTTGTGATAGAGCAGGCTATAGCGAGGGAGGCACTGCGGCTTGCCTTCGAGCAACACAAGTCCTTCGCTACCGAGCTAAAGGGTGTCCAGCGCCAGAGGACAATAGCGGACACTTTCGAGCAGAAGATGGGCGGTGCTACGCTTGTCAATATGATGGACCTCGATATGCTTGTGGGAAGCGGCGGTATCCTCTCCCATGCGCCCAGGAGGAACCAGGCTGCTATGATGCTCATAGATGGCTTCCTGCCGGAAGGTATAACACGGCTCGCCGTCGACAGCATATTTATGATGCCCCAGCTCGGGGTCCTTTCGACCGTGCATGAAAGGGCAGCTACCGAGGTTTTCAAGGAGGACTGCCTCATACATCTCGGGACATGCGTGGCTCCGTCGGGGGAACTCAAGGGGAGGAAAACCTGCCTGAACTATAGTCTCAGGCTCCCGGACGGAAAAGTCCTTGAAGATGAGCTCGCCTTCGGTGATGTGAAGCTTGTCCCGCTGGGCATTGGGCAGAAAGCGGAAGTTATGGCCGAACCCGCAAAGGGGCTTGACATCGGTGCTGGAAAGGGGCGCACCCTTGAAAGGGTGGTTGATGGCGGGGTTGTCGGGGTCATATTTGACTGCCGAGGGAGACCTCTATCCCTTCCCGACGATAAGACTGAGAGGGTAGAAAGCCTTAAAAGGTGGATAAGGGAATTAGATATTTATTCTGAAGTCTAAGAAATTCCGAGGTTAAAACGGAGTTTTCTTAATCAAATATACATTGAGCACTCAGCGATCAGCTATCAGCAGTTAGCCGAAAACTGAAAGCTGGCCGCTGATGGCTGAACGCCTATCGACGGAGGTAGCATGGCTCACGCTTACACTCCAGGGCTCAGGGTTTCCGAGGGGATGTTTGTCAGGAAGAAGAGGGTACTTCCATTGAAGGGCGAGGTGACCGTGGATCTGGGAGATATTGTCGAGCCCGACTCGGTTGTGGCCAGGGCATATCTGCCCGGGGAGGTGACCCCCGTGAACGTGGCAAATATCTTGAGCACCGTGCCGGAGGACGTCCCGGAATGTATGCTGAAGGCCGAAGGGGACCAGATTCGCAAAGGCGAGCGGATCGCTATGAGCAAGAGCCTCTTTGGACTTTTCAAATCTTACTGCAAAGCGCCCGTTGCCGGAAGCATAGAGAATATATCGGGCGTGACCGGCCAGGTTCTCATAAGGGGTGAATCGATTCCGGTTGAGGTGAAGGCATACGTCAGCGGGAAGATAGTCGATGTGATGGAAAGGGAGAGTGTCGAGGTTGAGACCTGGGGCACCTTCGTTCAGGGGATATTTGGGATAGGTGGCGAGTCCTTCGGCGAGATCAAGGTAATTGCGGAAAGGAATTCAGATGTCCTTACGGCCGGAGACATGGACGAAAGCTGCCGGGGGAAGGTCCTTCTGGGAGGGAACCTTGTGACAGGGGATGCGATCGAGAGGGCTGTCAGTATTGGTGCCAGAGGGATCATAGCTGGCGGCATAGAGGACAGTGACCTCCTGCGTTTCCTCGGTTATGAGCTTGGCGTAGCTATAACAGGCTCTGAGGAGAAGGGGATAACGCTGGTAGTCACGGAGGGTTTTGGCAGGATAGATATGGCCGGCAGGACCTTCGAGCTGCTGAAATCGAAGGATGGGATGCTTGCCTCGATAAACGGTGCTACCCAGATAAGGGCGGGTGTCATACGCCCCGAGGTCATCATACCTCTGGAGGTAAGTGACACCATTCCGTCAGCAGAGGAGAGCACGACAACCGGACTTGAGATAGGAAGCTTAGTAAGGGCCATACGGGAGCCTTACTTCGGGAGGTTAGGAAAAGTTACCGCTCTCCCACCCGAGCTCCAGGAGCTCGGGACGGAGTCGAACGCGAGAGTGCTCGAACTCGAGTTCGACAATGGCGAAAGGGCCATAGTTCCAAGGGCGAACGTCGAAATGATAGAGATGTGATTTCATGAGAGCAGGTTTCATGAAGTTCGGTGGCAAATTCACAAGCCTCATTTGCATTCAGTATGCTTTAGGAAGTATCCAGACAGGAAAACTTTAGTGTCAAAGAAAGGAGGGAATATGAGTCTATGCAAATGGGTATTCCTCAGCTTTTCCACGATGTTTCTCCTTTCCCTGTTGATAGCTCCTGGCCTTTTGGCCCAAACTGAGGATATCCCAGAAATCGTGGAGAGTTCTGAGGCACCTGGGCCACCTTCCGATGTTTCCGCATCGGATAACCCAAATGACGCTGGCGGAAGCATAGCAATCAGATGGAAGCTCTCCCAGGATGACGGCGCTGGTGCTGACAACGTCACCGGATACGAAGTCCTGAGATCTTCCGATATATACGGTGCTTACAGGAGCATTGGTTTCGCATCTGCAGGAAGTGAAACTCTTATCGATCACTCGGCGGAGGACGGATCGGATTACTACTACAAAGTGAAAGCAATATCTGTTTCCGGCTCCTTCTCCGAATCCCTCCCCTCTAATCCCGCGAGTTCCTCCCCACAGTGGATAAACCTCGGCAAGGCAAACGTCTTCATCATAGCCCTCATAATATCGGTTGCGATAATATATTTCATCGAGCGTGCCAAGGGCACAGGGATCTTCGTAAGAAAGATAGCAGGACTTGAGGCTGTGGATGAGGCCGTGGGCAGGGCGACCGAGATGGGAAAGTCGATCCTCTTCGTCCCCGGAATTCAGGATATGGACAACGTCCAGACTATAGCTGGCGTGACCATACTCGGGAGGATCGCTAAGACTATCGCCGAGTATGAGACCAAATTAAATGTCCCCGTCTCTCGCTCGCTCGTGATGACCGCCGCCAGGGAAACCGTGAAGGAATCGTACTATTCAGCGGGACGCCCCGATGCCTACAACGACGATATTATATATTACCTGACCGACGCCCAGTTCGGCTATGTCGCTGCGGTCGACGGGATAATGGTCAGGGAAAGGCCTGCAGCCTGTTTCTACCTCGGTGCCTTCTATGCGGAATCCCTTATACTTGCTGAAACCGGCAACTCAATTGGTGCAATACAGATTGCCGGCACGGCTATGCCCGCACAGTTGCCGTTCTTCGTGGCAGCCTGCGATTATACGCTGATAGGCGAGGAGCTTTTCGCCGCAAGCGCATACCTGTCGAACGATCCGAGGCAGCTCGGGAGCCTGAAGGGACAGGACGTCGGGAAGATGATAGCCATGGCTGCTATACTCCTGGGAGTGGCATTTGCCACGTTTTCCTCGTTCATAGATGCTCCGTCACTCGGGGCTATAAGTGACTTCATAATAAGACTTTTCACTGTGCAGGCTGGATGAACCGAAAGTATGTAAACCGGAGGGAATCCATATGAGAAGACAGGTTCCTATGATTATAACTTTTATAGTCGGTGTGGCCCTGATAGTGGCTGTGTTCATACCTCACAGGCCCTTCGGCACACTCGGCGAGGATTTCTCCCTGTTTTTCGATATTATAGCGGTCTTCGCCTTCATCCTCGGGGGAGGAAACCTCATCAAGATACATATGAACAAGGTCTACAAAAAGTCTAATGACTGGCAGTACAGCATCGTCACGCTGCTTGGATTTTTTGTAGTCCTTATTATAGGTATGTTCAAGATAGGAAACCCCGAGGGGATAGCCGGTGCGGTCGATGCGGAGGGGAGCTGGTTCAGGGCTTCATACGATTATTTCTTTCAACCGCTGTCATCGACTGTCTTTGCGCTACTGGCATTTTTCGTCGCATCGGCCTCCTACAGGGCATTCAGGGCCAAGAACAGGGATGCGACGATCCTGCTTGTGGCCGCCTTTATAATACTCCTTGGGAGGACGTTCGTAGGCTATCTGGTCACCGCATGGCTGCCCGATTCACTGAGCTTCCTTCAGGTACCGATGCTGTCGAACTGGATAATGGCAACGCCGAACCTGGCGGGGCAGAGGGCGATAATGATAGGGATTGCACTCGGGATTATATCGACCTCACTGAGGCTTATACTCGGGGTCGAAAGGTCGTATCTCGGGGCCGATGTGGAATAAATTCCGACGAGGAGGAAAGATATGGGATTCTACCAGAAAATAAGGGATATAGACAGGAGGGTGATATTCCTCTTCATCGGCATTTCCGTTATAGTGCCGCTTATATTTCAGCTCGTGTTCCCGGAATATCCCTCACCGCCGGTCCGGGCGATATTCGATAAGATCGAGAGCCTTCCCGAAGGATCGAAGGTGCTCCTCGCCTTCGACTACGATCCACCGTCCGAGCCCGAGTTACAGCCTATGGCAACCGCCATAACGCGTCATTGCTGCAGGAAGAACCTCAAGATGTACATAGTCGCACTCTGGCCCATGGGGCAGTTTATGGCCGGCAGAACGATCGAGCGGGTGATAGTAGGGGAGTTTCCGGATAAGGTGTACGGTGAGGATTACGTCAACCTGGGCTATAAGTCCGGGGGACGGGGTGTCATAAATGTGATCCTGAACGATATCAGGAAGATGTATCCGACCGACGTTCCCGGGACCTCTCTGGATGAGATAGAGATGATGAGAGAGGTCAGGAACCTCAAGAGTATGGACCTCATAGTGAATTTCGGTGCCGGGGATCCGGGCCTGAAAGAGTGGGTGCAGTTCGCCGGGGATCCCGGACAGATTCCCACATGCGGCGGAGTTACCGCCGTGAGCGCTCCTCTGCTTTACCCATATTATCCCAAACAGATGTTCGGGATAATTGGAGGTATAAAGGGAGCTGCAGAATATGAGTCCACTCTTATGAGGAGATACCCGGAGTTCAGGGAAAGAAGCAGCAATGCGATCGTCAGGATGGGACCTCAGACAATTGCCCATATAGTCATTATGGCCTTTATAGTCATAGGAAATGTAACCTACTTTATAGATCGCAGAAGAGAGAAGAAAGCCTGATCGAACCTGAGGAGGGAATTAAATGGCTTTGAGTAGCTCAATAGGAGTATGGATCGGGGCTTTCCTAACGCTCTGCATCCTGAGTTTTCTCTACAAAGACAATCCGTTCTACAAATTTGCGGAGCACCTTTTCATCGGGATCTCGGCTGCCTACTGGATGGTCATGGGCTTCTGGACGACCATGGTCCCGAATTTGATAGCCAGGCTCTATCCTCCCGTTGTGAGACCTGTACTGCCCAGCATGGCCGATGCCAGGCCGAACCCCTGGTTTCTGGTGCCACTTGTGTTCGGCATCCTCCTCCTTATGAGGCTTTCACCCAAGGGGGGATGGCTCAGCCGTTGGGCGCTCGCCTTCATAGTTGGGACCACGGCCGGACTTAACTTTATAAGGTATCTGCAATCGGATTTCATAGGACAGATCCACGGGTCGCTCATCCCAGTGACAAACCTATCGAACATAATAATAGTTCTTGGAACCTTGTGTGGCCTTATCTATTTCTTCTTTTCGAAGGAACACAAGGGAATTTTCGGAAGCGCTTCGAGAGTCGGTGTATGGGTTCTGATGGTAGCTTTCGGGGCGAGTTTCGGGTACACCGTTATGGGCAGGATCGCCCTCCTTGTAGGCAGGATGGAGTTCCTCTTCAGGGACTGGCTCGGTGTAATACGGTAAACATACTAAACCTGTCTGGGAATTCGGGAGTTTTACCCCGGTAGGGGTGACCGACGGTCGCCCTTATCTATAAAACAATCTGGATTTTTTATGTAGAGACACCCCGGTGAGGCGTCTCCGGAAAGCCTCTCCGTAAATTTCGCTTGACAGAAGGCAGGAATATTTGCTATTTTGGGATGCTATCTGAAGATATTGGGGGATGTTATGGCAAAGGAGAAACAGAAAAAAGTTGCCGCCGAGGTTAAAGGAGCGATCGTTCCCTTCGATAGGAGGAACTGGGCTCTTTTCTTTGTGGGTTTAGCTGTTATAATTGTGGGGTATATATTTCTAAGTATAGGCCCTGCCAAGAGCTTCTGGTCGCTCACGCTTGCCCCGATACTTCTCGTTGCCGGTTACTGTGTCATCGTCCCTATAGCGATCCTCATTAGAAAGAAAAGATCTCAGGTAAAAGTGGGCGATTAGCTCAGGGGTTAAGAGCGCCTGCCTTACAAGCAGGAGGCCAGTGGTTCAAATCCACTATCGCCCACCATAATAATAGCAGGAGAAAACCGCGTGGTTACGCGGTTTTCTTGTTTTATACCCCTTGCTTGGATTATGACAGTTATTGCCGACTTTGCCCTGTTTCGGCCGATTTTTCGCAACGTATATGCAACTCATATTAGTATCTCAGATAAGATCTTGTCAACTTCCTTTTGCTGTCGGCGGGACAGCCAGAGGTCGATTGCAGGTTTTGAAAAGCGAATCAGTTTCCGGGATAGCCTGATGCACGGGATTTCTCCACGATTGACCATACGATATATGTGTCTGGGGGATATGCGAAGATACTTTGAAACTTCTTTTACTGTCATTGGATTAGCACTTATACAGAACCCTCTTTTTTCTTAGCTATTTTCTCATTTGTGCTCTTTGTGTTGGTATCCATCTTCTCTCAACTGCTCTTCCACATTTTTCGACTCTATTCTCAAGGTCCACAGCGGGCAACTTTTCACCGCGCACAGTCTTACCTTTTTTCTGTTTTATGCCGGGCAGTCCAAGCATTTATCTCTGATTCGCTTCCAGATCTCAGTTTTCGAGATGCTTATTTTGGATTTTCACCGTTTTCAGGCCGTTTCTCAAAGGACGATCTGGGCGTGCAGCGAGAATGTTGCATTTGAGACCCCCTTGATTATTATTGCCATTTAGCAAGGCCGCTTACCTTTAGTTGGCTAATAGTGAAGCCGTAATCGTCATAGACTGTATGGTGGATGAGAAAGAACGTGCAATCAGCTATATTATTATACAAAAAACGATTATATTTGTCAAGTAAGCAATTCATAAATAGCATAAAGAGGATCAAAAACTTACCCTGCTTCGTTGCCAAAAAGCAGGGTGTGCTGTAAGATTTATTAGGGATGTTAGAGTATCCGGATTGGCTGGCTTTTACTGCCAAATGAGGCTAAAAGGATGAAAATGGGTCTATTTTCGTGTTAGATTTATGGCTCTTTTGCTTCATGTCAACGGGATAATCAAAGGTTCTCCCGAAAAGGTTGTGAAAATAGTGTTGCGGGTGAAGAGGTAGTGGGCTACCATAAGGGAAATCAAACCATAACATTCAGATGGAGGTTTCCCATTGGTCGCTACTATGTTACTGCCCACAGACTCAGATCTCCGTGTTGATGGTATCTACCAACAGGAGGAGGTGCTTGTAGTTCTGGTTTCCTCCGCAGGGCCAATGGGAAGGATAGGTCAATCGCTTAAAGCTCATCAAACGTAAAATGTATGGCAGAGCTAACTTCGACCTGCTCCGGATATGGGTCCTCTAGTCAATGAGGTGCTGAGCCTTAACCCCTTCACAACCTTTGCAGGAGGACCATCTTAACTTCCCCTTTGACAGTTTCATCAACATTTAGATAAATCCTCACGGAGGATTTAGTTCCATTTCTGTCGGTTTTCCTACTATAAATACCGACCAGTGACACCTTCCTCTTTCTTTATCCCTTCAATAAATGAAGCTGCAAGTTGAATTAAAGCCACGTCCATGTAATCAGGCGATTTCGGTGAAATCCCTTTCGCAGGCCATCTCATTATTAACCTCTCTCTTTCCATCTTGAGAGAGCTTTCTAAATTCCCTTAAAAGTTCATATTCTATCGTGGTCATAAGAGTGATTTGCCTCCGCGTCTGATGTAAAATCAGTGGCTACGGCAAATGTTAGTATCTTCTGAGAGACAAGATCGTTGTTTACTAACCCATTACTACGGAAACCCCCAATTAGCCAATCCGCTCCAAACCCTATTAGCACGCCTTGGTCACTTCAAGCGATCCTGTCGGACACCCTGTTGCCTTCAATTGCTTGCAGTGCCTTGACAACTTCCAGCGTGTACCAAGGTGAAGTCTTGCCCCCAAACGCCCAAGATCCGTCAGACTGCTGCTTGTTCACCAGAGAGAGATACAAATCTCTGAATAGGGAGTCATTCATCGTCAGCCCAAGACGCGATAGTGATGGCAGCAGTAGTGCTTCGTCACAACGATAGCACATATCACGGTGATAGCCGTGCCGCGCGATCTTGTTTTTGTGTTTCTCTAGAATGCAAAGGACAGCGGTTAGGGATTCACTTCCGCTTCGAAGTACGTCAGCACGTGTTAGGACCACAAATGCCCAACCTGTTGCCCCAAGAATGCAGTATGGGGCATCATTCTCGGATCTCCTGCATATCCATCCTCCGCTTTCTCTTTGGTTGTCCTGTAGCATTTCAAGTAGTCGCTCGACCTTCTCGTCATATCGCATACCTAAGTCCAGGAAGGTGTTAGTGATGAAGGCGGTCATGCAGGGAGACCAATTCCCAGCTTGCCTTCGGAGGGGGAGTTCTGCTCCCTTCGCCGTGCGAGCATCTGGATTGTAGCCGCCGCCTGGGAGTTGGTCTTTGAGCAGACTATCAACAGCGCTGCGCACCGTCGGGTCTCTGAGACTGTATCCCATCTGGACTAACTGGTTGAAGTAGAACTTATGCACGTGGCGCCACGGACTGCAGGGGAAGGACCCATCGGGAAGCTGTTTGGAACGCAGACGTTTCACACTGGCTGACGAGTCACGCCTGGTACGCAGAATCTCAACTTCTTGGGCGTTTGCATCTGTCCCCAAGACGCAGACTAAAGTCTGGTACTTGACCCAATCTGGCCGTCTTGGTGCTGTGAGATAATCAATAGGGTCGTGAGGCAGATACGGGAACAGGTGCTTGGTCATATTTGCTTCCTCTCATGCTACCGAGTGCGTGCTACTTCCACGCTCTTGACCCGCTAAGCGGCGCTGCGCACCGCTTAGCATAGATTATACTGCCTAAACGGTGTTTTATATTACGGCAAAATGCATTTCCTTTTGTCAGTCTAAAATAAATACAATCTTTTCCTCCGAAATTTTATTTTTGAATTACGGGTACCGACGAGATCCGCGCGATTTTTCACTCTAAGGAATAAAGCTCTTTATTATCAATGTGTTGCATAAGTTTGATGTAGGATTGCACGAGGCAGAATTTTCATACATTTGCCCCTCTATACCTCAAAAAAGTGGATAAGAAGAGCAAATAAACGGCTTACCGTGAGTTTTCGCATCAATCTGGTTGGCACCCGCGGTTTGAAATGGTCTCCATATACCTTGGAGTCAATTCAGTGGAACGCGCGGTACTCGCACGTCATTCTTGCCAAGGTACGGCCAGCCCCAGGTCGGCGGGGGGAGCGTCGATGTAGTAGAGTTCCAACTCAAACCAACCGTATCCGCGGCCTCTATCGACTAGAAAGACCTTGGCGGTATAGTCATTTTTCTTGGACGGCTGCTCGAGCACGAAGGGATGGGATCTCCTCGATTCCACGTCCCGGACGAGCACCGCAACCTCCTTGGCTGGCAGTTTGTCGAAAAACTCGTGGGACATGGAAAGCACCGCGTCGCCTCCCAAGTGTTCAACCTCGAGGCTATCTCCGTGCACGAGGAGAATGTCGCGCCCACTGACCCGCCCACGCCAGTGCAGTAGCTTGACGATCCGGTCGGACATGGATTCAAGTGCTCGCGCATGCTTGGTTTGCTCCTCAACGATAATTCGCTCGGTGTCTTTCTCATCAAGCGCGTTTTCCAACAGACGCTCGGCAGCCTCGAGATCTTCAAGCGCGCGATCCGCATTCTCAATCAGCGGTTCAATGCCTTGGAGAGAATACACGAAACCCGGGGCGCGGCGGAACCGCTCGCAGACGTCTTTCAACGCGGCCACTTCCGTCGCGAGCTTTTCCCGGTTCTCGGACGTCGAGGCTTCACGGTACTGGAAGTAGGCAAAACAGGTCTTGACGTATCGATTCATGGTTTCGACGAGCAGCCGCGTGAGTTGTAGCGAATCGCCCACCTTCCCTGCAAGGGCCGTATCCCGAACGTGGGGCTTGACCGCCTCGTAGCGGCGCTCCATCTCAACGGCGGACGCCAGTCCGCGATCGAGATAGGCAAGGGCCTCCTGCAGGTACGGCTTGGAAGGGGCATACATGGACGATTGTAGCCAGGCGATGTGTGGTCCGCCGCGGTCGATTTGCGGGAACCCTCTGGCCGGGAATATCGTGAGCCGAAGGTGAGGCAGGGTGTTCCATGTGAGGGCCTCGGCCACGGGCTTGATGTAGATGCCATCTTTGTATGCACGATGTGAGAGCAAGAGGATCTCAGCCATGCCGTCGGCCACCTCGGGCCCGAGATGGATGCTGGCGTAATCGTGAGCGATGACGCGCAGATCTTCATCCGGATTCCACGCCAGTCGATACACGACGTAGGCGGTAAGCGAAAGGGTATCCCAGCTGTAAGGTCCGGCCACATTGGAATCGAAACCTCTTAGGTTCGTCTCCTTCGAGGCGAGTATGGTTCGGAGCCCGCCCTGATGATATTGCCCGGGGAAGGACGGGAACACGTTTACACCCGGCTGGGCGTGATAGTCCAAGTGCGCCATAAGGGCGATCATGTTGTGCGGCGTCAGGTTGAATGTAGGGTTGTAGGGCTGATAATACCAACGGTCGGTCGTGCTCAGATAGGGACTCAAGTATAGGTTCTTCGTGGGTACCTCGTCGGTGAATATCTTCTTGAACACATCAGGCTTGGAGTGCTGTTCCGTCGCGTTGGTAACCCAGGTCCGATGGTAGTAGATCTTGTCGAACTCGCCGACCACAACTTCATGGATTTTTTGCACAAAGGTGCGATAACGTTTCTCAAGACTCCAATCTCCTGTCGATGGTTCGTGGACCACGTCGTAGGGCACGTAATTGTCCCCCACGCGTGTCGACTCACCGATGCGGATACGTACGCCGTCGAGCTCCGGCATCGCAGTGAGCAGCCTGCGGTACTTCTCCTGCAATGCCTCCCAGAGCCGCGGGTCATCCACGTCTGGACGTGCGCCCAACTCGTCGAGCAAGGACGGATGATAGGAGAACTCGTCCCCTACGCCGAAGAACTTCAGGTGAAGGCTGTGGGCCTCCGCAATGAACTCTCGCGCCTCTTCGCGATTCTGTGCGTTCCGGGTGGCTTCCGGCTCGACGTTCCACGGCACGAGATCGAGGGTGTTGAGGCTGGCGAACCAGTTGACGGAAAGACGGAGCGCGTTACGGAGCGCGTCGCGACCGGAGCCGAGGCCCATGCGAACCGGAAAAGCCGGCGAGCGTCGGACGTTTAGTGTCGGTATTGCGCCGTGGACGCGCATGCGGTCCCAGACCCAGTACAAACCATACACGTCGCCGAGCAACGAGCCGCCCGCCACTACCATGACTCGGCCGTTGTCCACAGGCTCGGTAACGATCTCATATCCCTGTGGGTCGGTCATATCGCCTAACGTGATAGCCGCCTGTCGCGTGATCGCGACTGCTGCGGGGTTGCGCGTCGCATCACCAACGACGATGACGTTCGCGAGGGCTGACGGTGCCTGATTGGCCACGCGAAACGCGATCCCCATCGGTTCTCCGTCGCGCTGTAGGTCCTCGACAGCGGCGTGTATTGCCGCGTCCTTCATCGCATCCGGGCCCAGGCACAGCGTCCATTTCTCAGATTGTGACATGGATCGTCTCCTTTCTTATCCGATGTATATGTAATGGGATATTGCTTTCCCAGGGAAGAAGCACGGTTAATTTCCAGTGTAAAGCCAACGTTTAGGGTTTTATCCAGAGTTAGATCAAAAATAATGGTAGTTCGTTCAAGAATAATCTACCTCAACCTTGCAGGTGCTCAGAAAATTGGACTCAACTACGGGTAAAATTCGGTTGGACGAAGCCGCTTCTTTTCCCTATGGGGATTTAATCGGACAGCTTCATCTAAATATATTATGATTTTCCTCCTCAAAAAAATACCAGGTTTTTTCACCAAGTATCTCACTCTTCACGATGGTCCTGGTTGTCTCACCAATTACTCGGCCACTACTATCAGGATCAGGGGAACCCCAAGACATTGTATACCCATATATCTCCTACATGAAGAGGAAAGTAATCTGGTTCCTCTTGAGCCTGAACGGTAAAGAGAGGAAACAAAGCAACCAATAGAAGCACGCTAAACATTTTCATCCTTCATACACCCTCATTCACTTCACATATCCTAAAACATCTCTGATATAACCCTTTCATAATTCTGTTTAACCTCTTCTAAATCCTTTGTGCCGTATTCATCTATCGTGGTCATAAGTTTGGGCAGTGCTCATTTTCATGTTATTTCTGTTGCGAGCTGTTCCCGTGATGCGCTGCGTCGACAGGAACGGTGCACATCAGGTGTCCATCCCAGGCGGATCGCCTGCATCCGGCTTGTTAGCTAACATGTCATTCCATGCTTCCCTCACTATAGATGTGCAGTTTTCTACGGACGCTCTTAGATATTTTGTGCCGAAGTCTTCCGTGCCGTCCACACAATCTTCCCAAATACCCTTGAAGGCATTATCGCCGAGAAGTTCATCCATGTGGACCAGTTCTGGTCGAATAGCCAGCATCAGCGAGGTTTCCTTCTTCCCGGCATGATCGGCCCTCTTGTCTTCCGGGTTAGTCCCATAGGGATCCAGTGTCAGGATTCTTGTCGATGGATTCTTGCCCATGGACTCCTGAGCGATCTTGGCTATTATTTCACCTACGAGTTTCGGGTTATGGCCGGTAGTCGCCACAATCAGCTTTACGCCCTGCTGAGCGAGCAGACGAAAGATGTCGCGGATCAATGCACGAAACGTTTCTTCGGACACCAGCAGACTGCCCTTCCATCCGTCATGCCCAATAGTCCCCCAATAACTCGGAGGCAATACTATCCCACCTGTTTTCTGGGCTACCCGCAGACAGAACTCATAGGCGTGGATAGTGTCCATTCCCAATGGGAGATGTGGACCATGATACTCAAGTGTACCAAATGGAAGGTATACCAGTGGCATTTCTTCCAATGCTTGCGCAAACTGAGAAGCACTCAACTCTTCGTACTTGTACGATTTCAACATTAGTATCCTTCCTATACTAATCGACATTGTTAGAGGCTCTTACAGGCTTCTCTCGCCACCGTACGTACGCGTCACGTATACGGCGGTTCGGTTGAGATGAGCCTTTTGAACAATCCTATTGCCTGTCCAGTAAGTTCACTTCTCACTCTCCACATCCTCATCCACTTCCCATATGCTAAAACATCTCTGAAATAACCTTCTCATAATTCTGTTTGACCTCCTCCAAATCCTCTGTGACGTATTCATCTAAGGTAGTCTTAAATGGAGTATGCCCTAATATCTTGGGGAGGCTTTCCAAGGATCCGCCTTGCTTTTTCCATTCCCGAGCAAAGCTGTGCCTGAAAAGGCGGTGAATGTGGCAAACATGGGATAGTAGTGGCCGACGGGTCCATCCCGTTGCTTTGCCATAAGTTATAGAGATTCCAAAGGGTGTGCAACGTTCGGCCTGAGAAGGCTCATAACCCGAAGGTCGCAGGTCCGCATCCTGCCCCCGCTAGCCTCACGACTGATGAACCAATGGAGTATCTGACCGGACTGGAAGCCTTCACTTGCCGCTATAAAGCATCTGGAATCCCAGATAGTCTATGCCGTCGAATTCGAGCGTGAGCTACTCGTTCAATGCCCACGGGGATGTCCGCATCACTCAGCTACTTCCGCCAAGCCAATTGTAGCCCGAGTTCCTCCGGTGTTTGGGGGATGTAGTAGAGGTCGAAAATGAACCAATCTTTGCCCCCGGGTAGGTCGTCGAGATAGAGGCGGACGGTGTAGCCGTTCTCTTCCGTGGGTTGTTCGAGAACAAAGGGATGCATGGGGCGTGAGTAGATATCCCTCGGCACAACCGTCACGGGGGCGTCGGGCAGGGGCACGTGGAAGGTGCACTCTTTTACCTCGCTGGGGTCCCAACGCAGATGGTCGATGCGGTAGGTGTCTCGCTTGATGTTGAGAATGTCGCGTCCGTCAACCAGGGCCTCGAAATGGGCGAAGTGCACGGCCCTGTCCGCGTGTTCCTCCAGGACTTCCGCATAGCGCCGTTGCTGTTCGGCGACCGTTTGGTCGAGTTGGGCACGGCTCGGGGCCTTTTCCAGAGCCGTCTTGGCGGCGGCCACGTCGGCGAGCGCGGCCTTGGCGTTGGCGATCACTTGGTCGACGCCGAATAAATGGTAACCGAAGCCAGGGACGTTCATGAAGGCCTTGCGGCTCTCGAGTAACGTTTCGTAAGCCTCCGCCAGGACAGCGCGGCGTGCTTCGGTGGGCTGGTCGAGGTAACCCAGAAGGGCGAAGGCAGTCTTCACGTAACCGTTGTTCGTGGCGATGAGGAGGCGTGTCATATTGAGCCGGTTCTGGAGGTCCTGGGCTTCCGCCGCGTCGCCGATATGGGGTCTGGTCTCCTCGAACTTGGCGACCATCTTCTCCGCGACGGACAGGCCGTGGTCGAGATAGTTGTAGGTCTCCGTCAGCCATGGTCTGCAGCGCAGGTAGAGTTTGCGCAGGAACTCGAGATGCTCCCGCCCGCCATCAATACTGGGGTACCCTTCCACAGGGAAGGTGCCGACGCGCATGTGAAGGAACGAATTGTACTGCCCGTAAGAAACCGGCTCGATGTGCAGGCCGTACTTGTAGGCCGAGGGAGAGAGAAGGTAGATCTCGGCCATGGCCTCGGCGGCGTCGGTTCCGAACTGGATGGCACAGAAGTCGCGCGCGATGGTCTCGATATCCTCATCAGGGTCCCACACGAGCCGGTTCAGCACGTAGGCGTAGGCGCTTGTCGTGCCCCAGCCATCCTCGCGCACGCCGGCCAGCGTCGCCACGCCCCGCACGTTGGTGTCTTCGGGCATCAGGAAGGTTTGCAGGCCGGCCTGGAAGTACTGCCCCGAGAAGGTAGGAAATATGTTCGCCCCGGCGCCTTCGTAGTAGTTCATCGTCTCGAAACACACGAGCGTCTCGTGGGGCGTCTGGTTGAATGTGGGATTGTAGGGCTGGTGCCACCACCGGTCGGCGGAAGTGATCTTGGGTATGCAATACAGGTTGTCCGTGGGCACCTCGTCCGTGAAGATATCGCGATACACCGCCGCCTGGTAATGCTGCTCGTGTGTGGTCAGCCCCCAGGTGAAATGGAAATAGGTCTTGTCGAACTCCCCGGCTACGACTTCGTGAACTTTCTTCACGAACGTGCGGAATCGCTTCGCATAAGACCATTCGCACTCCGGGTTTTCGTGGAGCACGTCGTAAGCTTTGTAGTTGTCCCAGAACCCGCTAATATCGTCGTTACACAATTCGATGCCGTCAAGCTCCGGCAACGCTTCGAACAGCTTGCGGAACTTGTCCTGGAGCGCATCCCAGAACTTCGGATCCTCAGGCGACAACGTGGCTCCATGTTCCTCCAGCAGCGAGGGGTGATACGTGAATTCGTTCGAGAAACTGAAGTACTTCATGTGAAGCGCGTGTGCGTATCTGATGAGCTTGCGCGTCTTCTCCCGGGTCGCGGCGTTGTCCGAAGCCTCCGGTTCGGCGTCCCAGGGGATCAGGAAGAGCATGTTGGGGCCCGCGACCCAGTTGGTGGTGTGACGCAGGGCCATGCGCATCTGCTCCTTCGAGCTTCCGCCGTACCCTTGCCGACCCCAGGCCGCTCCGACACGCACCTTCAGCGCCGGAACGCGGGTGATGTTGATGTCGGGCAGGCGCTTATGAACCCGGATCCGGTCCCAGATCCAATACAGGCCGTACACATCCCCGATGACCGAACCGCCCGCGACGGCCACGATGCGGGTGCCCGCACCGCCAACCGTGCAGATGACGTAGCCCTGGTCATCTCCCGCCTCCTTCAGTGTGAGCGTGCCTTCCGAAACGAGCCGCGCCGTTTGGCTATTGCGGGAGGGCGGTCCCACGAGAAGAACGTTGCCTTCCGGGGGCGCCGCGTCATCTGTGACGATGAAGGCCAGCCCATGGCGCGGACCGACGTCCACAAGGTCAGCCAACGCAACCTTGATGGCTTCGTCACCGGCTAACGCCTCACCCACAACAATCGTCCATGGTTCGGCCGCATGCGCCCGCGCGGACAGTGCTGGACACAATACAGAACCCACCACAAGGACCTCCTTTATGTTTTATGTGCATAACGGGAAACTCACTGACGGGAATGAAGCACAGCGGAACCTCCGTCCAGTGGAGCGCTTTGCTCTGCCTTCTCTGTTCCTAAAGCTATACGTGAGTAGTGATGCCACAAGACGCTCGCTTTGACGAACACCCACACTTCATCAGCCGTTACTTTCAATGGTAGGTTTGAGGAAAAACCTCGCGAGCAAATAACTATTATCCCTCTTACTTGGGATTATTATTCTCCACACTCTCTCAAACTGTCCTGTGCCTCTATATCCCACAACTTCCTCAAAACATCTCTGATATAACCCTCTCATAGTTCTGCTTAACCTCTTCTAAGTCCTCTGTGCCATATTCATCTAAGGTTGTTTTAACTGAAGTATGCCCTAAAATCTTAGAGAGGCTTTCTAAGGATCCTCCTTGCTTTTTCCATTCCCGGGCAAAGCTGTGTCTGAAGAGATGGCAAGTTATGTTGTTATATTTCGGATTAGGATTCTCTACCCCTGCCTGCTCGCCAGCGATAGCGACAA
>CAZTBA010000088.1:0-16856 GCA_964611725.1 uncultured bacterium | reverse complement strand
CTGGGCGTAGGGCGTTTCAGAAGAAGTTAAGAGGCAGTTGACATGGAAATCACATAGTCTATTGAGCCCGTCACGAAGGTAGCGTGAACTGTAAATTTGAGATTGCAGGTTGAGCAAACCGATAATCTACAATCCCGGGCCTCTCATACCTCCTCCACCTTGAGGAGGTTCGTCGTTCCGGGGATGTTTAGCGGCACACCCGCCGTCACGATGACCCTGTCGCCCTTGCTTACGAACCTCTCCCTCAGTGCGATCTCTATCGATCTGCTCACCATCTCGTCGGTATCCTCAACCCGGTCCATTTCAAACGGGTATATCCCTCTCGAGAGGGAAAGCCGCCTTACGGTTTCCGTCTTCGGGCTCACAGCTACTATAGGGGCCTTCGGACGGTACCTCGCGACCATCCTGGCCGTACTTCCCGAAGTCGTGGGAGTTATTATGGCTGAGACATCCAGATCCCTTGCCGCCTGGCAGGTGGCGTGGCTTATCGCATCGGCGACACCTGCGCCGCTCTCACAGGCTTTACACACCAGAAGATCCTCGTAATTCACAGATGATTCCGTCTTCAGGGCAATTCTGGACATCATACGCAGGCTTTCAAGGGCATAATCTCCCACAGCGGTCTCCTGGCTGAGCATAACGGCATCGGTCCCATCAAATATTGCATTCGCGACATCGGAGACCTCAGCCCTCGTCGGATATGGTCTCGACCTCATCGAATCGAGCATCTGGGTTGCCGTTATCACGGGTTTCCCAAGCTGGTTGCACAGTCGTATTATCCTCTTCTGGGCTATCGGGACCTCTTCGATGTCGACTTCGATACCCAGGTCCCCCCTCGCCACCATAACTCCATCGGCCACTGCCACTATATCTTCGAGATTTCTAAGCGCCTCCCCTTTCTCGATCTTCGCTATGACGGGTATATCGCTTCCTCCGGAAGCTATGACCTCTTTTGCCTTCAATATATTATCCGCACTCCGGACGAACGAGAGGGCCACGAAATCGACGCCCTCCGATATGCCGAAGAGAAGGTCCTCCACATCCTTCGGCGTCAGAGGATCGACCCGCAGTTTGGATTTTGGAAAGTTGACGCCCTTTCCCTGGACTATTTCCCCTCCTCTCTCGACCCTGCAGAGGAGCCCGCCGGATTCGGGTTTCAGAGCCTCAAGGGCGATCGTGCCGTCGTCTATGAGGATCGGCTCTCCGGGGCCTATATCCTCGGAAAGGTAAGGATAGCCCACGTTCAGCCTGTGTCCGTCCGCGGCAACATCATCCGGCGTGAGGAGGATCTCATCCCCTTCCGCAAGGTACACTTCACGGGACATGCGACCGACCCTTATCTTGGGTCCACAGAGGTCCTGAAGTATAGCGACAGGGCGCTGCATCTCTTCCGAAAGCCTCCTTATTACGTCGATCGTCCTGCCATGCCCTTCCCGTGTGCTGTAGGAAAAGTTGAGGCGGGCGACATCCATCCCCGACCTGATAAGCCCACCTATCATCTCCTCAGAGTCCGTTGCAGGACCGATCGTACAGACTATCTTTGCTCTTCTCATACTCATATTTGATACCCCTCCAAAGGGGTTCTTACACCGCCATATCCCCCTAGTATATTTACACCTATACCCTTTCTCTCAACGACCAAACTGAAGAAAATATTACCAATAACCCTCTGACAAAGCAAGTATAATCTGAATAATCTGAGGAGATGAAATTTGCCTGCCAGGATGGGAAAATATGATCTTGACAAGGAGCCATGTCATCTTTACATTACTTCCTGTGGATAGGAATTTTACTTTAGATCCTCCTGCGCATCGGCGTTGAGATCCATCCTCCATATCCTCCTTATTTCACTGGACTTTGTAAATGGAATTTGAGACTATGAGGGTAGCGACCTCCGGCTTCTTCCTCGACCATACTGATGTAGAGAACAAAAGGACCCTTTCGGAGTTCTCGCTTGCGAACTATGATGCGGTTATAGTTGATCCCAAATCGCTCAGGGCCATAGTTGAGGAAAATTCGATCACCCTCCGTGATAGCACACCCATAGTTCCTTTCGACAGGACCCTCAGCGCAGCCAAGATACTGGGACTCTTCAAAGATAAGAAGTCGGAGATTCAGAGGATGCTCCAGGGACCCAGGCTCGTGGTGACCTTCATGAGGGAGTTCTGGACTTCAAAAGTCGCCACCAAATACTGGATCGAGGAGCCGGAAACAGTCTCGACCTTCAGTTGGATCCCCCTTGCGGAGAGGCTTTCCTTCAGGAACTCCGACATTGATCGCATCTCCCTCGAAGATATCGAATCTCCATTCTCGGACTACTTTCAGCATATGGCTGGCAAGCTCCGTGCGGAATGCGTGCTCGAGAAGCATCATCACACAGTGGACCTAATTCCCCTCGCAAAGGATGGTATCGGTCGCATAGTCTCCTTCGAGATATCCTTCGGAACGGGAAAGCTGGTATTTCTCCCTTTTCCGGAAAAGGTCAAAAACCGTAAATTGATAGCCGAGCTGTTTATGGAATGTGTCAAGAAAAGTATAGCCTCTTCAGAAGAGACCCCTCCTCCGGACTGGACCTCAGGTTACCCGGTCCCGGGCACGGCTATTTTGGAGGAGAAAGTGGAGGAACTCGACGGGAGAATTGGGAAGCTAACGAAGGAAAAGCGAAGGTATCAGAAGAGCCTTAACCTCCTTCTATCGTTCAGAAAACTTCTGTATGAGAAAGGGAAGCTTCAGCTCAAGCCCGCCGTCATAAAGTCGCTCGAGATGTTCGGATTCAAAGCTTCGGCGGCTGAGTTCGCCGATGTGATACTGAGCTCGCCGGAAGGTGAAATGGTCCTTCAGATCGAGGCAGAGGACAACGGTCCGGTCGGACTCGAAAAGGTCAGGAATCTAAGGAAGCAACTTGCACGGCATCCGGCATCGGGTTCGCTGAAGGGGCTGATCGTTGTGAATTCATACAGGCTCCTTACGCCCTCAAAGAGGGAAGTTGAGTTTTCAGATGACTTGATAAGTTATGCCGAGGTTTCAGGTGTATCGCTTGTGTCGACATATGAAATCTACAAAGCAGTCTGTAAAGTGCTGGAATCCAAGAGGAATTCCAATGATATTAAGGAGGCTTTAAGGAGAAAGATCTTCGAGGGAAAAGGGATATGTAAGCTTCTTTAAGTGATCTTTAAAATGCTCCTTGGCATTTTCTGTTGTTTAGAGAATCGTCCAAACTCTCGAAGCAATGAGAAATCGTAAGCAATCAGCAATCAGCGGTCAGCAGTCAGCAAAAGCTGAAAGCTGAATGCCTACGAAAAATTAACAGAAGCTTCGCAAAAATTACTTAAATGAAAGTTCAGAAGAGGAGAAGGCATGAAATCGTACGAAACTGATGTAAGCGGGATCAGGATTGTTCCGGGTTGTTGGCGTCCCCACTATCCGTTTGAGCAGATAGCCTGGGTTAGCCCGCCCTGGCCAAGTCAGGACTACCTCTGGGTCGATTTCCCCGAGGCCATATTTTCCGACATAGGGCTGCTCTATCTCAGCCACGTGAACCCGAGCTTTCCCGTGCTCTTCCCGCGATTGCCGAAGGTGCCGTGGAAGGAGATCCCGGAGTGTATAGCGGTTGCGAGGGCCCTTCCTAACTGCGTAGGTTTTGGGGGAAGCCTGATTAAGGAAAGCGATTCCACGGTAGCGATGGAACTGCATATATCAAATGGCAGCGATCAGGCACTGAAGAATATCGGATTGCAGACCTGTATATTTCTGAGAGCCATAAAGGAGTTCTCCGCCTTCACTAACGATAACAAGTTTGTGCACTTACCCGATCATGGGTGGCTTCCGTTTCCCGAAGCAGTTGCGACAAAATCGGAAGAAGGTAAATACAGGCTCGGTTGGAGGAGCGGTCACGCCTCCGCCGACCTTCCGGTGATGGTGACGGTATCCGGACAGGGTGAGCATCTCGTGGCCGTGACCTGGTATGAGGACACCTATTCCCTCGTGGGTAACCCAGGGCATCCCTGCATGCATGCCGATCCGGCATTTCCCGGAATCGGCCCCGGCGAGACGAGCTCGATACGAGGGAAGATACTCTTCTTCGGGGGAAGCCTCGAGGAGTTCGCAGACTTGTTCAGCAAAAGCCAGGATCTACGTAGGAGTTAAGGCTGAAGGGTGAGTTCACCGAGTTCGTAAAGCAGTAGGGTTGACGCAACTATTCCTGCAGTTTCGGACCTGAGACATCTGGTTCCGAGGGAAAAGATGATGCCGCCGGATGACCTTATTAGCTCCATCTCCTCATCGGTAAACCCCCCTTCAGGTCCTATTAGAAGTCCAAAATTATTCATTCCCCCGAGATCTCCCAACACTTCTCTAAGGGATCTCTTAAGCTCACCCTCCCACGCTACAAGCAGGGCACCGCGACCCGACATAGCTGACAGGGCGGACTCAAGCTCGGTCAGTGGGCTCACTTCGGGGACCCTTGACCTGCCACACTGTTTCATGGCCGAAAGGGCGATCCTGTGCCACCTCTCGGCCCTCGAATCCGAGGCAGAAGCGACAACGCTTCTGGAGGTGATAACAGGCAGGATCTCTGAAAGGCCTATCTCTGTTCCTTTCTCAACGACCCAGTCGAACCTGTGACCTTTGACCAGTGCCTGTCCGAGTGTAACCTTTGTCACTGGCTCCCCCCTCTCGGGGAACCTCTCCAGGATCTCACACCTCAGATCTTCTTTCCCAACCTCTGCGATCCTGACCTTGTATGCGCATCCGATCCCATCCACAGCCCAGATGATATCGCCCGGGCGGTGTCTCTTCACTCTCACGGCATGGTTGAATTCAACTCCCGTCAAGATGATCCGATCGCCGAGGACATCCTTTGGGAGGACATGGAAGGATGGCATATCCTACCTCCGTGTGAGAAGGCCAATCCAATCTCCTTCACGCTCCACATGTATAACTCTCAGGCCTCCGGATTTCAGCCTCCTCGAGAAAAGCTCTCCTTCCTCGGCAAGTATTCCCGAAAATATGAGGTGCCCCGTTTCACTGCAGGCGCCGAGCAGATCCTCAAGGTGCGAAACTATAACATCGTACCTTATGTTTGCGACCACGATATCGAACTCTCGATCTACCTCGAGGCCACCATATGTCAGACGAACCTCAACCCTATCCGAAAGGCCATTGAGTTTAACATTCTCAAGTGCATTTTTTACGGCAAGCTCATCCAAATCTAAGCCAAGGGCATAAGCTGCGCCAAGCTTCACAGCGGCTATGGAAAGGATGCCGGACCCGGTCCCGAAATCCAGAACTCTCGATCCGGGCAGAACCGTCATCTCGAGGAGGTGCAGCGATATGCGGGTCGTCTCGTGTCTCCCGGTACCAAACGCCATACCGGGGTTTATGATGACAGCCACTTCTGTACCGCACAGTTCCTCCGTATATTCCCACGGTGGAAACACGGTTATCCTCTCGGAGACGCTAAGCGGCTTGAAGGATTCCCTGGATGTCTCTGCCCAATCCTTCTCCTCTACCTCAGATATAAAGAGTCCCGGAGAGTTTTCCACAAGCCCCATCTCCCAAAGGGAAGCGATATATCCTCCCACTTTTTTGAGGGCGGAGTCACCGTTGAGATCTTTCGAATTGAAATATCCCTTTACGGATGCACTTGTAGCCCCGACATCCCCGAGCTCGACTCCCGAAGCCCCGATCTCCCAGAGGAAGTTCGAGATCGCATCCGACATCCCAACATCCACAGGGGAGATTTCGAGGGTAAACCACTGCGATATCATCATCAAATTAGGAAATTGAAAATGGACGATAAACGGAAACCGGGCATGCCCACAGGCTGCCCGGTCTTCTTTGTCAGGTTTGAGTTAACAGGTTAGAGAGTTCAAGTAATTTTTGGGAAGCTTCTGTTAATTTTTCGTAGGTATTCAGCATTCAACTCTCAGCTTTTACTGATTGCTGATAGCCGACCGCTGACTGCTTAAGATTTCTCATTGCTTCGAGAGTTTGGGCGATTCTCTAAACAATAGAAAATACCAAAGAGCATTTCAAAAATCACTTAAAAGTTTCGTCCGGATTTCCAACTCTCTAACTTCCGCAAGCTTACTCAAAAAAGCCCTTTATCTTTTTGAAGAAACCTTTTTCATCTTTAGGAGGAATCATATCGCCGTGTCTCTCGAGATCTTCCAGAAGCTCCTTCTGTTCCTTCGAGAGTTTGTTCGGAGTCCAGACAGAAACCTTGACGAGTTGATCCCCTGCCCCATAGCCATGCAGTACAGGTATACCTTTACCCCTGAGCCTCAATATCTTTCCGGACTGGCTTCCCGAAGGGATCTTCATCCTCACCTTTCCGGAAAGCGTAGGGACCTCCATCTCACCTCCCAGGGCAGCCGTGGTAAAGCTTATGGGAAGTTCATAGAGGACATCGTTGCCATGTCGTTCGAGGTACTCGTGTTCCTTCTCTTCGATAAATACGAGCACATCTCCGGGAGGTCCACCGTTCGGCCCGACATCTCCCTGTCCCCTGACCGGAATGTAGTTCCCGGTCGTGACTCCGGGAGGAATTTTGACGGAGATTGTCGTATCTCCCTCGACTCTACCATTTCCACCACAGGATTTGCAGGGCTTTTCTATTATCTTTCCCGTACCATTACATCTCGAACACTGCGTAACGTTTACAAACTGTCCGAAGAACGAGCGGGAAACCCTCCTCACCTCGCCAGTGCCATTACAGGAGGGACACACAGCCGTGCCTCCGCTCTCCGACCCGGTACCTCCGCAGGTACCGCACTTCACCATCCTTTTGACCTTTATCTTCTTCTCAACACCCTTGGCAACTTCTTCCAAAGAGAGTTTCAAAGGGATCCTGAGGTCAGCGCCTCGTTGGACACGCTCCCTCGTGGTGGTACGACGGCCGACCCCGAAGAAATCCCCGAACATATCTCCAAAGATACTGCCGAGAATGTCCTCAAACTCGTTAGCGTGCGTGAAATCCGACCACTGGAACCCCTGACCACCGAACATATCGTTCACACCACCGTGACCAAAACGATCGTATCTTGCCTTTTTCTCGGGGTCACTGAGGATTTCATATGCCTCTGCAGCTTCTTTGAACTTCTCTTCGGATTCCTTATCGTCTGGGTTACGATCTGGGTGATACTTTAGAGCCTGTTTCCTGTAAGCTTTTTTTATGTCATCCTTGGTGGCACTCTTATCGACACCCAGAACTTCGTAGTAGTCCCTTTTAGCCATCTATAACCTTCTCGATTACTTTTTAACCGAAACTTTTGAATGCCGTATGACTTTCCCCTTCAGCGTATAACCTTTGTCAAACTCACTGACGACAGTTCCAGTATCACCGTCACCTTCGTCAACCTGCATTAAAGCATCGTGAAGTTCAGGGTCGAAAGCTTCCCCAACAGCCTCTATTGGCTCGACTCCTTCGGCTTTCAGTATTTCCCTGAAGTGGGAAAGTATCATATTAATTCCCTCATAGAACGAATCGGAATTGGAAGATTCCCTGTGATCTAAGGCCCTTTCGAGGTTGTCGAGGACCGGGAGAATCTTGAGTATAAGCATTCTGTTAGCTGTCTCCACGATCTCTGTGCGTTCCCTGACAGCGCGCTTTTTATAGTTATCAAAATCCGCTACTAATCTGATAAAGCGATCATTTTTCTCATCAAGTTCCGTCCTGAGCTTCTCAACCTCTTTAGTCAGAACATTCTTCTTAACAGTCTTTATCGGTTTTATTTCGGTCTGCTTTTCAGTTCCAGTCTGCACAGGAACTTCTCGAGTATCCTTAACATCCTCCTTCTTTTCAGACATCTATAAACTATCCTCCTCTTAAATACTTTCCTTCAAATTCCTATTTCAACTGTTAAGCAGCCTTCCGGTAAGCTCAGCGACATAGCCGACGAGGGAGACAAGCTTAGGATATCTCATACGTGTCGGCCCTACAATACCTATCATACCACAGGCATTCCCGATCCTATAGCTTGAGGTTACCAGGCTACAGTAATTGATTTCTTCAAGGCTGTTTTCCCTACCTATAGTTATAGCAATCCCTTCTCCACTGGCAGCTTTCTGCGATAGGCAATAGACCATCGGTTCCCTCTTTTCGAGCACCTCCATAAACCTGGTGACCCTGTTCCAGTCCCTGAACTCAGGCTGGGAAAATATATTGGTTGTGCCAACGAAATAGAGTTCATCAGGCGAGACAAATCTGAAGAGGTGATCGCGGTCGCTCACGAGCTTATTCAATATAGCTAAATCTCCCCTTCTGACATCGTTCAGACGCAACGCTATGGTCTCGCGTATATCTCTCATAGTAAGGCCGGTAAGCCTCTCGTTTAGAACCTTGATCGTGTCATCGATCTTTCTGAAGTCAATTTGCTTCTTAAGATCGATGAGGAGGGTTTTGGCTATCCCGGATTTTATCGTAAGCACGAAGAGGAGCTTGTGATCACTCAAGGGAACGAGGTCAAGCCTTATAAGTATGCCATTATCGAAGAACGGGGACAGGACTATCCCAAGCTGCTCCGACATAAGTGCCACAACCTTAGATATCTCTTCAAAAATCCTGTCAGTGCTGTTTTCCTTGATGGCTGCTCGGAGCCTTTCGGATATCATATCCTTCTCGGCCTTCTCCAAGCCTTCATCCGGCATAATCATATCGACATAGTATCTGTAACCTTTATCCGTCGGTATCCTTCCCGCAGAGGTGTGAGGCTGGCTTACATAGCCCGTCTCCTCAAGATCCACCATTGTGTTACGTATGGTAGCAGGGCTTACACCCAATCCAAACTTGCGGGATATGGTCCTCGAGCCGATAGGTTCCGCTGTCAATATGTGGGCATGGATTATAGATTCCAGCACCTTCTCAGCACGTTCGGAAAGCGTATCCATAATCTATCACCTCGCTTCAATTCCACTTTAGCACTCTCAATGACCGAGTGCTAAACCGGATATATAATAACGGAATTATGGGATTTTGTCAAGCAGTAAAATTGCCTAATCTTTTATCATTGCAGCGCAACTCACTTTCCCGTCATCACGAGATACAGGATGTCGAAGCGATCCTACTATTTGAGATGGGTGGGAATCAGTCCGGAAAAATCGCTTGTGGGGATGGGACCATTTGTTTATCTTTCAGGCCTGAAGTATGGCTGTGTTCAATTGTAGGTTTTCCCAATCTACAATCTCAAATCCACAATCTCCAATCCCAACTTAAGAGAGGGGGGGATCTATGTTAGTAGGCTTTCTAACAGCGCCGTTCGGGAAGGAAGACTTGGATAAGGTAATGAAGTTTACACGTGAGGCCGGATTTGACGCCCTCGAGGTCGTCTCATCTCCCGACAGCAAGCACATAGACCCGGCCAAGGTTGACGCGAAATCCGCAGCGGACATCCTCGGAAAATTCAAAAAGGCCGGAGCTACCATATCGAGCCTTGCCAATTACTGCAATCCCGTGGATCCGGATCCGAAGGAGAGAAAGGCAATTTCCGAGCACTTTAAGAAGACCATCGACGCGGCTGTCCTGCTCAAAACCGAAGTCGTCTGCACACTCGCGGGATACCCCGTTGGGGATAAGAGCAAGGACCAGACCATAGAGGAGGACGTAGCTGAGGTCTTCACCCCCATCGTCGAGTATGCCGGTAAGAAGGGCATAAAGATCGCCCTCGAGAATTTCTTCATGACTAATATCCAGAACTTGGAGCACTGGGACAGGGTATTCAGCGTCGTCCCGGCTCCGAACTTCGGACTCAACTTCGACCCTTCGCATTTACTCTGGCAGGGAATAGACTACATAGAGGCCGTCGATCGCTTCGCGGACAGGATATTCCACACGCATGCCAAGGACTGCGAGGTTAAGGAGCACAGGCTCAGGGTAGTAGGTGTTGAAGGAAAAGGCTGGTGGCGCTATGTGATTCCTGGTTTCGGAAAGGTGAAGTGGGGCGAGTACATAGCAGCCCTCAGATCGAACGGTTACAATGGCGTCCTCAGCATCGAGCATGAAGACGGCGCGCTCGGTCGAGAGGAAGGCTTCCTGAAAGGGCTGGCGTATCTGAGGCAGTTCGCCTGATACCTGTTTTGATTGTAGAACTCAAGGTTGCAGATTGTAGATCGAGGGAATTCTACAACCTCAAATCTACAATCTGCAACCCACAGCGTATTGATAGCTGAATGCCCTCCCTTGTCTCAAACGTTAAGTTGTGGTAGATCTCCGTGAAGTCGGCTGATTCCCGGGAGCGTGATCCTATGGATTTTTTGAGCAAGCTTCTCGAGGCAAGCAGGAAAAACAAGAGCCTACTCTGCGTGGGACTCGACACCGACATCCGAAGGATACCGTCCCACCTCTCTCGTGCCAGAAACCCTGCATTGGAGTTCAACAGAGCTATAGTGGACGCTACCAGCGATCTGGTATGTGCTTACAAGCCGAACTTCGCCTTCTATGAAGCAATGGGTCAAGCTGGTTGGGAGACCCTCAAGGAAACGATAGATTATGTTCCGAAAGATATCCCGGTTATACTTGATGTAAAGCGGGGCGACATAGGAAATACGGCGAAATCCTATGCCGTATCGGCCTTCGAGAAGCTCGGAGCGGATGCCGTCACCATCAACCCATATATGGGTTTCGACGCAGTCAAACCCTTCCTGGAGTATAGCGACAGATGTTCTTTCATACTCTGCCTTACATCCAACCCCGGATCCGCCGATTTCCAGAAGCTGACCTCCGACGGGAAACCACTCTACGTCCACGTCGCCGAAGCTGCTGTAAGGTGGATTTCAGAAGGCCAGTGCGGACTGGTTGTGGGGGCTACGCATCCTGATGAGCTGCGCAGGATAAGGGAGATCGCTCCGGAGCTTCCGATACTCATACCCGGAGTGGGAGCTCAGGGAGGGGATATCGAGAGGACGGTGGCTTTCGGGACGAATCGGAAGGGCGAGCTTGCCATAATAAATTCCTCCCGGGGGATAATATACGCCTCCGGAGGCGAGGACTTCGCCGAAGCAGCCGGGAAGGCCGCTGCTGAGCTCAGGGATACCATGAACCGTTTCAGAGATCTGGAGGGAAAATGACCGAAAAGGATGTCATAGAGACCTTCGAAAGGGACGGTGCGATACTCAAGGGACACTTTCTGCTGACATCGGGCCGCCACAGCGATGTGTATTTCGAGAAGTTCCAGGTATTACAGCATCCCGATGACGTTCAGGCGCTGTGCAGCGAGCTTGCGGAGCGCTTCAAAGGTGAAAGTGTCGAGCTTGTCATCGGTCCGACCACCGGGGGCGTGCTCATCGCCTATGAGGTGGCAAAGGGCCTCGGCACCCGCTTCATATTCGCCGAGAGCGAGGAGGGCAAAAGGGTCCTGAAAAGAGGCTTCAGGATAGATGAGGGGCAGAAGACCCTTATAGTCGACGACGTGCTCACCACCGGAAGGTCCATACGCGAGGTTATCGGCATCGTTGAGGAGCACCGTGGGGAGATCGTGGGCATAGGGTGTCTCGTGGACCGCAGTGGCGGGAAGGTCGATTTCGGATATCGACTGGAGGCACTCCTCACGGTTGAGGCCGTAAGCCACGATCCCACTGAATGCCCCCTCTGCAAAGAAGGAATTGAGGTCGTAAAACCCGGATCGAGAAAGTTCTGATCAATTCTGATTCCCTACCTGAATTAATCCACTCTGCGATGGATGCAGGGAAGAAATCAGTGAGATCAGTCGTTCAGTGTTCTGTAATCTGGCTTATAGCTTGTGTCCTCTGAATCACTGATTACACTGATGGAGCACTGATAACACTGATCCACCACGAAAATATTGTTGACCAATATCATAGGGTGATCTGTATCTTTAATGTAGAGACGCCTCGGTGAGGCGTCTCCTTCCACAAAATTGCGTTTCAGAAAGGAAACGTTTACTTGTTTCAGGATCTCTTTTGTGCGGAACGCAAATCAAATCTATGAATTTGCTGTCAACACTCCGGAGAATCCGGGAAGAATTGTAGGGGTTTGATTATGAAGGTTGAGAAAATAGCTGGGTAACACTTTAGTCATTTATTGTTGCAGTGTCCTGCGAAACTTCTGTAGGGGCAGGGCATGCCCTGCCCTGACTATGAAAGGTGCTTCAGTTCTTTTCTTACCTCTTACTTAGCCTTCCTCTTCATGCGGGGGAAGGTTAAGGAATTGCCTAATTCAATTCCTAATATTCATTATCAAACCCCTCAAAGGGCACGATAAATCGTGCCCCTACGGTCTATGCAAAATGTCATTTCCAGAACTAAACTACGTTTGGTACAATTCACGACGTTGCCCGATTATCTTGTTAATTTTCATACGGGGCGTCTCCGAAAAACCCAGGTTACTCCATAGAACGCAAAATGCTATAAGCTCCCTACCTCGCATAATCGGAATGCACAGCGTATGCAGAACCGGCGATATAGGTGCGTTCGCCACGCTTCGTTAATACCCGGTACATCTCGTGGATCAGCATCTCTCCCTTCTCGTTGGTCCAATCATAGTACCAGATATTTCCAGGCTTGATCGGAAAGTAGGAATCATCGCCCTTCCGAATCTCATTACCTGTCATTTGAACGAGTGTGCGCTGTCCATTGCGATGGTGATAGTCCATCTGCACAATGCCATGTCCCCGGGCAAACCACACACGGATGGTACCCTCCTCGAAGCCGCGTTCCCTCTCACCTCGCATGTCGGCATCCTGATTACCCCTTCTTTCTACACGGTGACTTATCTGTCCCTCGGTCAGTAGACAATGCACAAAAACACCCGCGGGAACTTCCACACGAACATCAACAGCGATGATCTGTTGCTTGACGGTTTTCTCATAGCTGTTACTTGCCCACGAAACGCCTGCTTCACAGGTTTCCTTGGGCAGGGGGTTGGGAGCCAGGAACCTGAAGCTGGGTGGCCATATCCGATTTTTTATATCAAGTGCCGTGACACCACCACTCCATTTTAACTCGAAATCCCCCCCTTCCAGATAAAGCATATAGGTCGATGTGCCAACACTCTGGTCTGCATCAGGTGCCTGCAGAAGTCTTTGCGATACGTCGAGTGTAGCCACCTCCATGGCAAGTTCTTCCCCGTCCTCTACCTCCTCTGATATAGTAATCGCCTTCTTTGCTGTATCAGCCGCAAGCCTGTAGTCCTTCTGTTTAAGAGCACTACGCGCAAAGCTTCCCAAGACTTGTGACTCACGATGCTTATCACCAAGTTCATGCGCGACAGCCAAAGCTTGTTCGTAACGTGCTTTCCCTCGTTCATAGAAGGGATCTTCATAAACCATGCGCATAAGCAGCGCATAGCGGAGCTTTTCATCCTCTAACTCAGTGCACAGCGATTTCTGATTTTCCCAGAGCGTCCTGGCCTTGTCCTCATCTCCCAAATTGGCATATATATAATGCAGTGAATTGACTATCCATACCTCTCCCCGGAGGTTCCCGGAGTCTTTCTCCAATTGATGTAGCCCCTCAAAATAGTCGAGTAGAGTTTTGTTATCAGTAATCGGGTCCGAGTAGGATGCGCTTGTCAGATACCAGGTATCCTCATGACAGGAAGCAACTCGGCATCGCTCGGTGAACATCGAACGGCCAAATTCCAAATCCACGTACCACTGGTAATTCCAGGAATTACCCGTATGCAGAGGCAGGTAGTCGCTACTTTCCTCCGTGATAGTGTAATCGTTCAACAGATGGAGAAAATAATGACCATTTTCATCCTCGTGATGGACTTTCACCAGACCGATTCCCTGCGCAAACCACAAGATACGTAACCCGGTAGATTCTCTCCTGTTGTAGACCTTCAGGCGATCGCTTATATCCGCATCTTCCGGTTCGATGATACGGCTCTCCAGACGCAAGCAGTTTTCGAACCTCCCTGCCGGGGTAACTACCACATCGGTGAGGCTTGCGATAGTAGATTGTACCAAAAGTACCTCTTCATCGGGGGTGGTTACTTTGTCCTCCCAGGCTTGCCCAACTTTCGGGGGTAATTCTATCAATTTCACAGGATAAGCGGTCCTCCCGATGGTCAAATGCTTCCAGGATGTGTATGCACCCTTACGCAGTTTGCGGCTAATAGAGTAGTGTCTCGGCCAGTGGGTAGGCGGTTGTTCCTCCCAATCCCAGATGAGCGCGCTGGCCGAACGAATAAGAGGGAAAACGTAAGCTACATAGCCTGAATAGATATCGCGGCCCCATTCCTCCGTCCGTTGCCAGCCTGATGGAAGCAGCTCACACAGATCAATAATCGCGTCACATATCCCCTGGCCCAGCAGATCGTCCAGTTTCCTATAGATGGCTTTTGCCTGCTGGGCATACGGCTTCAGCGCCGCATGTTGGCCGTTATGCCAGTGGGTGATCCCCACCATGAGAAGCCATTCAGCCTGTTTGCCTTTCATGTCAAGTTCACCCGCAAGTTGAGCCGCTTCTTCCCAGCTTGCCGCAGATTCTTCAGTTTTCCCAAGCCAGCGGAACAGCTCAAACGCCTGCCAGCGTAGAATATCCATACCCATACGTTTTTTCGGCTCTGTGTCCTCAAGATGCTGCATGACCTCGAGCGCCTCGTCGCAGGCTCGCAGAAGCTCATCGTGGGCGCTATCTTCACGGGCCTGTCTGGCACGTTGCACGATCTTCTCAAGTAGCGATTCTGAGAATCTATCGTCGGGTCTATTCTGTTTGAGTGTTTCGTCAATCATATCGGTCAACTCCTCCCTCAAATATCTGCGTCCCATCTGCAAACGTCCTTTAACAGTGGTTACGGAAAGGGACGTGAATTCAGCGATATCCCGGTAGGAGAGTCCGTCTATATAGTAGAGGGTGACCACCTCACCCATATTCTTCGGCAAAGACGCAATAGCTGCAAGCACCCGCTGCCGTAGCTCCTGCCGCTCGACGGCTTTGTCCGGTTGGAATGATCCATAACTGACAACGGGATCGGATGGAGCATCGTTTACATCGAGCATCTTCATAGTCGGGTGTTTCCGACGCCAATGGTTATACGTATAGAGTGTGATGGTGCGTAACCAACTGGCAAGCTTCGATGGATCGCGCAGCTTTGGCAGGTTTATGTATGCTGTCAGAAACACTTCCTGAGCGATATCCTGGGCATCAGCAAAGTTGCCTGCGCGGTGGAGCGCTGTCGCATAAACGGCATCCTGATAGCGACGCACGATCGCATCAAAGGCCTCAAGATCTCCATCGAGGACCATCTGAACAAGCTCGGAATCGCTGTGCGCACTCTGCCTCAAACCGATTTCCCTCCTACCCTTCGGATGAAATAAACCTCAATTATATAGTGCCTGAAATCCGTGAAAGGGAAAAAGGGTATCGCTGCCCAACATACTGACACATCGGTAGGTCTCGGAGACGCCCCGGCGGGTGTTTCAGACGGTTTTCGTAAGTTGTTGAAAGCTCTAAAGAAACGACCCAAGTGATTGCTTTGACAGTAGGACACTATTTCAACCTGTTTTTGACAAGCTTTATTTAGTTTGGTTTATTCTGATGAACTCCGGGCACTATCCGAACACCAGGTTATTCTTGTATCCTCTCATTCCCCTTTGGCAACATTTTGCCTCGCCACCATAACTGTCCGGAAAATAAGACGAGAAACGAGAGCTGTCAACAGACAAATGTAGCTGAGCGACGTGCACTTTCTCGACAAAAAAGTACTTGACAGCATTCCCGGGATCTTTATATTAATTTTGAGATACAGAGAAGGTGAGTGAGATACATTTCAGCATGGATAAAATGTCATCGAAGCCTTCGCATCGAATGAGAGGTGATCCCTGTATGATGATTTGGAATCAAACCTGCTTTTGAGATTTTGGGAAGGCAGGTTTTTTGTGGAGGGATGATCTGAAAAGAGGGGTTTATTTGACCGTTTATGATGAGACTATTTCGTTGCTGATGCCCTTCGCAACCGCATGACCGTGATACTTGGCAAACGGGGTTAGTTTGAATGGAAGTAGAATGTGAGGTTTATTCGAAGTAACACCGATTAACATGCACCATCTAAAGATCGGGATACGGTAAATCAGAGTCGTTCACAGTTCATGATAGAAATTCCATGTTTCGTCATATTGATATATCAAAACATGGAAAATATTTATGGAATTTTTCCATGTTTGCCCGTTCAATATCGCAATAGGTGGAAAATTTTCTACCCTATAACCTCAATAGATGGAAAATTTTCCATCTATTCAAGACTGTTGGGCAGTGACATAATTGGAAATCAATAATGGATCAGGATCAAGAACGTAATCAATTGATCGGAGAAATCCGGCGAATCTCACGTGAGATCGGCTCCAAACACGTGCCTCGCCATGAATTTCGACGACGCAGCGGCCTGTCCGAACGGCGGATACAGCTACTCTTTGGGTCATACAACGCCCTTGCTGAAGCTGCCGGCCTCGAAACCCGATCTTTTCCAGAGGCTGATACACCACAGTACACGGACAGCGATCTTTTAGACGAGGTGATCCGCGTGCTTAGGCTTCCTGACTCGAAAATGACTCGTATATTTTTTGAGCAACATGCCTCCGTCTCCTATTCAGTCTGTGAAAGGCGATTCGGCGGTTGGATCGGCACACTGCGAGAGGCGTCGCGAAGGTTGGATCCGGAGGTTGACAAGGAATTACTCGCAAGACTACTCGAGTATACAGACACGAACATCCGCCCTGCCCAGCCCAATATCCTGCCGGACCGTATGCAAATCGAGACTGTGAAAGACATGCCAAATGAGCCCATTAGCGCCGTTCATGCGCCAATACCCGTGGAAGAAACTACAAACCTTTTTGGGGATTTTATTAACAGGAGTTACGCAGTTAATGGAAAGATCTATAGAATGAAATAGCCAAAGG
>CAZTBA010000087.1:0-16858 GCA_964611725.1 uncultured bacterium | reverse complement strand
GGTGAGTTCTATAAGGGAAGCGGCGGAGGAGGTCCTGGGGACAGGAGACTGAGGATCTGAAAAGTTTTTCGGAGAATGCTATGGGTGTTCTATCGGAGTTTACCAAAGGGATATCGAAGGAAAATCCGGTTTTTGTGCAGGCTCTGGGCCTCTGTCCCACGCTTGCCGTCAGCAATTCTGTCGAAAACGGTATAGGTATGGGGATAGCTGCGACTTCGGTGCTTCTGGGTTCCAATCTCATAGTTTCAATTATAAGAAAATTTGTGCCATCGAGGATCAGGCTCCCGATTTTCATAGTGGTAATAGCTACATTCGTAACTATAGCCGATATGGCTATGGAGGCGACCAGCCCTGAGATTCACAAAAACCTCGGAATATTTGTTCCCTTAATAGTTGTCAACTGTATAATACTGGCACGTGCCGAGGTTTTTGCAAGCAGGAATTCAATCTTTCGCTCGCTCCTTGATGCGCTCGGTATGGGAGTTGGATTTACGCTGGCACTGCTGCTCATAGGCTCCGTAAGGGAGATCCTTGGATCCGGTTCTATATTCGGAATACCGGTGCTGGGATACAGTTACGATCCGGTCCTGCTCTTTGTCCTCCCGCCTGGAGCGTTCCTGACAATTGGGCTATTCATGGGGCTCTTCAAATGGATTGGTGGAAGGCGGGGGTAGGGTGTAAAGCGTAAAGTGTGAAGTGTATGGTGTGGAGGTGATCGGGAGTTAAATCTACAATTGAGGGATATCTTTAACTTGCTTCAAAAAGGGATATAGATGGACGTTGGCAACCTATTCGTTATAGCTGTTTCAGCGATATTTGTGAGCAACTTTGTGCTCATGAGGTTCCTCGGGCTTTGCCCGTACATGGGGGTTTCAAAACAGCTCGATTCGGCCATAGGAATGGGTATGGCCGTCACGTTCGTTATGAGCGTCGCTTCGGCCGTTACATGGTTGATATACTACTACCTCCTCTCACCGCAGACAAACCTGTGGGGGGTTGATCTGACATTCCTGAGGACGCTGGCATTCATATTAGTGATAGCGGCCCTGGTGCAGTTTATCGAGATTGTAGTCCAGAAGACGAGCCCAACGCTATATAGATCCCTCGGCATATACCTCCCTCTCATAACTACAAACTGTGCTATCCTCGGCGTTTCGATACTGAATATCGATGAGGGTTATAACTTCATAGAAACGCTTGTGAACGGCTTCTCGTCAGGCCTCGGGTTCACCCTCGCACTGGTCCTTATGGCCGGATTGAGGGAGAAACTTGAGCTTATGGATGTGCCCGAAGCGTTCAGAGGTCTCCCCATAGCCTTTATAATGGCAGCCTGTATGTCGATAGCCTTCTTTGGATTCTCAGGGCTCTCAGTGAAATAGGGTGATCCCTATGGTAGAAGGGGGAAAAAATGGGAATCAGATGCCCTTCCTCGAGCACCTCGAGGAACTCCGTTGGAGGATCATCAAATCTCTTGCCGTCGTTGGGGTGGCAGCGCTCGTCTGTTTCTACTTCTCGGGGTACCTCCTTGATATATTGACACGCCCTATAAAGCTTTTCGAGCCTTCTCCGGAACTTATCTATCTTTCCCCTTTCGGAATGTTTATGGTAAGGATAAATGTATCGATCGTGGCTGGCATTATACTGTCCCTCCCGGTCATCTTTTACCAGTCCTGGGCCTTCGTGTCCCCTGGGCTCCTCGAACATGAGAGGAAATATGTGCCATATGTGGTTGGGCTTTCCGTATTGTGTTTTGTATTAGGTGCTATGATGGCATATTTCATCGTTGCCCCCTTCGCCATAAGGTTTATGGTCAAGATGGGTACATCTGATATAGCTCCGAAATGGGATATAGGTAAATATATAGGTATGATTTTGAGACTCGTACTCGCCTTCGGGATCATATTTGAGCTCCCGGTCGCCGCATATTTCCTGTCAAGGCTCGGAATAATAGGTCCCGCAGGGATGAAAAGATACCGCCGTTACGCCATCATCCTGATCTTTATCCTTTCCGGCATACTTACTCCTCCAGATGTTATCTCCCAGATCTTCATGGCACTGCCGCTGATCCTGCTCTATGAGATGAGCATATTGCTTGCCTACAGGGCACAGAGAGGGAAAAATATAGCTTGACAGTTACTTTCACCTTGGCTATAATATTTATGTGAAGATTTGCTGCCCAACAGCGATATAAACCCCGGAGGTTCCACGATTATGGATGAGAAGATTGGGTATAAGGGTAGAATACTTGTGGCGGATGATGAATCACAGGTAAGGGAGTTCATGTCCGATCTCCTCTCTGGCGAAAAATACCAGGTCATAACAGCTTCTAACGGAGTTGAGGCTATGGGCATCATCGCCAGCGAGGACCTGGATCTGGTCATATCGGACATAAGGATGCCGGGGCTCGACGGCGTGGAGATCCTCAAGAGGGTGAGACAGATGAAACCTGATGTCCAGGTAATCCTTATAACAGGATATCAGAGCTTAGAGTCTGCTATAGAGGCTGCATATGAAGGTGTCTATGACTATATAACCAAGCCCTTCACGGATATCAGCAGGTTGATCAATTCGATCAACAGGGCTATCAGGGAAAGAAACCTTCTGAAAGAGAAGTCCGCAATACTTCAGGATCTCTATGATACGAAGATCCAGTCCGACTTCATGATGAAGAACCTGGCAAATTCCGTTAAGCTGAGTGACGCCATATTAAAGGAACCTCTTGATATAAATGACCTTGAGAGGCTTACGGATGACCTCCACGATACCTTCCAGTGCAGTGCATGGGGTGTCATGTCCCCGAGGGATATAGGAAGGCCAAAGCTCGATATATTCATGTACGGTGACGTACCTTCCGGGGATATCGAGTTTATAAAGCAGAAGGTCTTCGCTGCCTATTCCAAAGTCTTCGGGCCAGTCGAGAACGAGCCAACTGAAAACGATATTAAAGTTGTAACTCATGGGGAGATATCGGAGGCCGAAAGCTATGATTTCTCGAAGGAGGTAATAGCGATCCCCCTGAGCTTCTGCGGTGAGGACCTCGGTATAATCTTCATATACGGTTCATCCAAGGAATCCTTTTCGGAGGACCAATCTTACCTCTTCTCTATAATGGCTAACCAGATCGCTGCGGTTATGAGGGCTTCAAAGCTTCTGGAAAGTTGATATGGCTTTTGGATACATAGACCACGAGGCAGATATCGGGATATTTGGCAGGGGCCATACCTTAGAGGAAGCTTTCGAGGAAGCCGCACGTGCGATGTTCAATCTTATGTCCAATACAGAAAATGTCAACGGGGAAGGCCGTTTCAAGCTGGAATGTTCGGCGGCAGAGCTCGGCCCCCTCCTGGTCGAGATGCTGAACGAGCTCCTGGCAATAAGGGACATAGAAGGAATCTTTTTCTCTGATCTCGAGCTAAAACCGATAGAGAAGCTATCGGAAGGTTATTTCCTCAAAGGCTTTGCCTATGGTGAACACATAGACCCCGCCAGACACGAGATCGGCATAGAGGTGAAAGCTGCAACCTACTTCGGGCTGAAGGTTGAAAATGAGGACAGCTCCTATATGGCACAGTGTGTCCTTGATGTGTGAGGAGGTGTTGTGAAATGGAGAAAATAGAGTTTAAAAACATAGCTCCTTACCTCTGGGAGATACCGAAAACTGGTGATATGCTTGTTCCTGGAAGGGTTTATGGGGATGAGAAGACGATAGATCACCTTATGCAGGATTTCAGTTCGAAGGATTGGAACGCCGTCCGCCAGATAGTAAATGTCGCGAGCCTTCCCGGGATACAGAGGATCTCACTTGCTATGGCCGATGTCCATCCCGGATATGGGTTTTGCATAGGTGGTGTCGGCGCCTTTGACACCGAGATCGGAATAATCAGCGTCGCCGGAGTTGGTTTTGACATTAATTGCGGCGTCAGGTGCCTCAAGACCTCTCTGGTGCGAGCCGATATAGAGAATAAGAAGGAGGCCCTGGCGGATGTCCTCTTCAGGGCTGTACCGGCAGGGGTTGGGTCCACAGGTGAGATAAAGCTTTCACTCGGTGAAATAGACCAGGTGCTCTTGAAGGGGGCAAAATTTGCGATAGAGAGGGGTTACGGACTCGAAGAGGATCTTGAATATATAGAGGAAAACGGCTGTATGGAAGGGGCCAACCCCAGGGATGTTAGTGATAAGGCGAAGAAACGCCAATTCAAACAGATCGGTACCCTCGGCTCCGGCAACCACTACCTCGAGGTCCAATATGTCGAGCAGATATTCGATGCGGATGCAGCCGATGCCTACGGTCTTTTCGAGGACCAGATACTGGTTTCGATACACTGTGGCAGCCGCGCCCTTGGCCACCAAATAGGAACGGATTACCTCAAGATACTCGAAGCCGCGAGCAAGAAATACGGGATTCCGGTGAAGGAGAAGGAACTCGTATGTGCGCCTTTCAAGAGTCCCGAGGGACAGAACTATTTCTCGGCGGTGAAATGTGGAGCGAACTGTGCTTTTGCCAACAGAGAAGCTATATCTCAGCTTACCAGGAGGGCGTTCGGGAAGGCCATGGGCGTAGATGAAAGAGAGATAGAGACACTATACGAGGTGGCACACAATAATGCCAAGCTCGAAAGACATAAGGTAGACGGAGAGGTAAAGGAGGTGATTATTCACCGTAAGGGTGCTACCAGGGCTTTCGGCCCTGGATCGTACGGCGTTCCGGAGGCATACCGCCCGGTAGGTCAGCCGCTTCTGGTGGGTGGAACCATGGGGACCACCTCCTTCATACTGCGTGGGACCGAGAAGGGAATGGCCGAGGCCTTCGGCAGTGCTGTACATGGTGCCGGAAGGATCCTTTCGAGGACTCAGGCTAAGAAGAGATACTGGGGTGAAGACGTCGTAAAGGAACTTGCCTCCAGAGGCATAATAATAAGATCGCACAGTAGAGCGGGTGTGGCCGAGGAGGCACCTGAGGCCTACAAGGATGTAACTGAGGTCGTGGAGATAGTGGATAAGGCGGGCATTAACAGGAAGGTCGCCAAACTCAATCCCCTTATTTGTGTGAAAGGTTGAAATTAGTAACCCGGAAGTGGAAAGTCAGAAGTATAAAGTAGGGATTTATTGTTTGAGTCATTAAGGCATTGGGATCTTTCTGCTTTTGCCTTTCGGAACGGAGGATAACTTCAGTATGTTCCATGTAGCGAGCCCCGATGATATAAAATCGGGAAAAGTCACCGATGTCTATTTCGTCCGTACCGAACAGGTCCTGAAAGCCGAGGGGGTCGACAAGAGAGTCAAGGCCGAGATCTCTACGAAGGGGTTTCCCGATGGCTATGAATGGGCCGTATTCGCTGGTCTGGAGGAGGCCTTAGAGCTGCTCGACGGCTTAGATGTGAACGTCTGGACGATGGATGAGGGGACCATGTTCGGGGTCGATCAGCCGGTTATGACCATAGAGGGTTCCTACCTCGCTTTCGGAAAGTATGAGACCTCGATCCTTGGGTTTCTTTGCCAGGCCTCGGGAATTGCTACGAAGGCTGCCCGCTGCAGGAAAGCTGCGGGCGATAAGCCTATGATAAGTTTCGGAGCACGGAGGATGCATCCTGCCCTCGCCCCTATGGTTGAAAGAAATGCCTTCATAGGGGGATGTGATGGCGTCGCGACCGTGGCCAGCGCGGAACTCCTCGGAATAGAACCTTCCGGGACGATCCCGCATGCCCTGATCATAATTATGGGGAACTCCCCGGAGGCGCTGAGAGCCTTCGATAGGGCCTTGGAGGACCATATAAGTAGGATAGCCCTTGTCGATACCTTTCAGGACGAGAAATTCGAATCGATAGCGGCTGCTGAGGCGCTCGGTGAGAGGCTCTACGGAGTGAGACTCGATACCCCATCGAGCCGTCGCGGCAACTTCGCCAGGATCTTCGAGGAGGTTAGATGGGAACTCGACCTGAGGGGCCATGAGAACATCAAGCTCTTCGCAAGCGGCGGAATAGATGAGCATTCGATCGCGGAACTGAACCACATCGTCGATGCATATGGTGTCGGGACTTCGATAACTAATGCTCCCGTCATCGATTTCTCGATGGATATAGTGGAGCTGGAAGGGGTACCGATAGCCAAAAGGGGTAAGAAGTCAGGCTCGAAATCCGTGTACAGGTGCCCCGGTTGTCACTCCACCTACGTTGTCCCGTCCGGAAAACCGTTTAATAGGGAGTGCCCATGCGGTGGAAACTACGAGGATATACTACGCCTGTCTATAAGCGGAGGTAAGGTTACGGGGAAACCAGTACCCCCCGGAGAAGTCAGGGATTTTGTCATAGGCCAGCTTGAGTTTTACGAAATATAGCTTATGTCTATTCGATTAACTTCAAACTATGTGAAAGGGGTGTGAGTTTCATGCCTTTTCGGAATAAGCCAGTTCACATAAGGAGAAACCTCGATAGCTATACCGATCCTTACATATCCGCTGGTAATGAGAGCGAGCTTTCCAGGTGTATAGACTGCAACGCAGTTTATCACAACAAGAGATGGTATATGGACTTCAAACTGCCGGAATCCCATGCAGGGGATTTTAGGGAGGTAATCTGTCCGGCATGCAGAAGGATAAGGGACAGACACCCGGGAGGTATTGTCAAACTCCAGGGAAACTTCCTGGAAGAACACAGGGAAGAGATAATAAATCTCATAAGGCACGAGGAAACAAACGCCATATCTTTGAATCCTCTCGAGAGAATAATGGAGATTGAAGGCTCAGGCCAAAACATGGAGATAACTACGACCACCGAGAAGCTTGCGCAGAAGATAGGCAAGGCGGTCCACAGCGCCTACTCGGGGGATATAGAGTATAAATGGTCCGAAGATGTCAAATTAACAAGGGTGTATTGGTACAGGAACGACGAACCTGGGGGAAAAAGCAAGAAACGATGAGAGGGTCTTCTGAACTCCGCGGTATCCTCAAGAGGATAGACGGCAGAGGTTACAGGGCATATAAGGATATACGCGGAGATTACGATTTCAGCGAATATATACTTCATATAGATCACGTCCAGGGTGATCCCTTCGCCTCACCGAGCTGTATCAGGGTGAGGGTGAGCCAAAAGACCGCGCTTTTTCCGAAGGATACTTACCTGGGCAAAAGCAGGGGAATCGCGCTGAGGGATTTCCTGACGAGATGTTTCAGTAGAGCGACCTTCAGGATAGCCGAGGGACGCAGGGGAAGTGGTAAGAGCGGCGTTATATATATCGATAGTCCTGGACAGGAGGTACTTGAAAGAACTTCGGTGTTTGTAGATGAAAGCTACGTTGAGGCCCGTTTCTATGTTGGGCTTCCCGCTGCCGACAGGAGGGTTCTGGGTCGGGAAGCCGAGGAGATGTTCTTCCATGAGATACCGAGGATAGTGAGAAATTCCCTGATCTTCAGCAATCTCGACAGGGAGTCGCTCTACAGGCATATAGAGATTTCAGAAGACCAGGACTATATAAGGGGAAAACTCGGCGAACTCGGCCTTATAGCTTTCGTAGCCAGCGGCAGCATACTGCCGAGAGCAAGTGGTGTGGATGACAGACCACTCTCTAAGGGGAGGATTATACCTTTCAAGTCCCCGCCTTCGCTCGAGGTTGCACTTGAGCTGCCTAACTCTGGCGGCGTAGTCGGTATGGGTGTACCGGAGGGTGTCACGCTTATAGCAGGCGGGGGATATCACGGCAAATCCACCGTGCTCAGGGCTATAGAGAGAGGTATATACAACCATATCCCCGGGGATGGCCGAGAGCTTGTCGCCTCTGACTATGGAGCGATCAAGATCCGTGCCGAGAATGGAAGGGGGATAGAGAGAGTTAACATAAGCTCGTTTATAAACCACCTTCCGTTCGGGCGGGACACTGATGCTTTTTCCACCGACGATGCGAGCGGCAGTACCTCTCGGGCTGCCAACATAATGGAGGCACTCGAGATAGGAGCGAGGGTCCTCCTAATAGATGAGGATACCTCAGCGACAAACTTTATGATCAGAGATCACAGGATGCAGGAGCTTGTCTCGAAGGATAAGGAACCTATAACCCCCTTCATAGATAAGGTGGAGCATCTGTACAGGGAGATGGGAGTCTCCACCGTGATAGTTATAGGTGGATCGGGAGACTATTTCGACGTAGCGGATAAAGTCATAGTCATGGAGGATTATCTGCCGAAGGATGCAACTACCGAGGCCAGGCTTATAGCCAGTAAGTGCAGGGCTGAGAGGAAATCGGAAGGAGGTGGGACCTTCGGGAGGATATCCAGCAGGATTCCGATTGCCAATAGCATAGATCCGAGCAAGGGCAAAAGGGATGTGAAGGTAACCGCTAAGGGTGTAAAGACTCTCCTCTTTGGAAGGAGCGAGATAGATCTCACGGCAGTGGAACAACTTGTCACCCCGAGTCAGATAAGATCCATAGGCGACGCCATAGTCTATGCCAAGTCAAGCTATATGAGCGGAGGACATACACTGGGCGAGATCATGGATCTGGTTATGGGGGATATAGAGGAAAAGGGACTTGACATACTCTCCCCTTTCCCTGTAGGGGATTACGCACTGCCAAGGAAATTCGAGGTGGCTGCAGCGATAAACAGACTTAGAACCGTCAGAATGAAGACGGACTGATCTAATCTGGGAGGTAGTCTTGAAACTCCGTGGGATACGGGAATCCGTGATCAGAAACAGCCTCGGACTTCAGGAGAGCTCCGGTGATCTGTCCAGGAAGGGCTTTGTGGTCATCCAGATAGACGGCCTTCCCTTTTACATGTTGGAAAAGGCCATGGAGCAGGGCTATGCTCCTTTCATTAAAAAGCTTGTTCAGGAGAAGGAGTATAAACTTCAGAGGTTCAGATGCGGCCTTCCCTCCACAACGACTTCGTTCCAGCTCGGTGTGATGTACGGTGAAGATAACCTCGCCCCAGGTTTCAGATGGCTCGATAAGGATGGTGAGAACATAATAACGACGAGCAATTTCGCTAATGTCCAGAGAATAGAATCCGATATCTCATCCCGTGGGAAGAGGGGGATACTCGAGAAGGGAAGCAGCTATGTAAACATCTTCTCCGGAGGAGCAAAGAGATCCCTCTTTACCCTCTCCAAGACAGTAGACAGTCTGGTGCCAATTATGGCAAGGATGAGGGATATAGCAGTCCTGTTCCTTGTAAATGTCGGCATAGGATGGAGGCTGATCCTCTTCTCATTTCTCGAGTCTATCCGCGATATCCTCGACAGATTCAGGTCCTCTCTCACAGGAAAACCACGCTGTGCGGGTGGGCTGTTCTTCCCAATTATAAGAGTGATCACAAACGTTATCCTGAAGGAAATAGGTACGGTGGCCACCGTTACCGATATCGGTCGTGGGGTGCCATCCATATTCACCACCTACATGTCCTACGATGAGATGGCACATAACAGGGGCCCTGAAAGCAAGGCTGCTTTCAAGGAGATCAAAGCTATAGACAGGAGGGTAAAGAGGATCCATAAGGCTATTGAGAGGAAAAAACCGGGGAAATATGATCTCTTCATACTCTCGGACCATGGACAGATACCGACAGTCCCGTTCGAGACCTATTTCGGGGAAAGTATGAGAGAATTCCTGGTCAAGAGCTCCGCTATAGGGGTCGAGACCCACCCCTTAAGCCCCGAAAAAGAGGCTGAGCTCTCGAAGCTACTTTCGTTCATAGACCAGGTAAGACACCTTGAATCACTTCTTCCGAAGCCGCTAAGGCCTTTTTGCGATCGTTTCATCAGGAGACTTCGCGAGAGGGCTCCTGATGGCTGGCCGAAGCTAAACTGGAAAAACGCGGAGCAGATATTTGTGGTCCCGACGGGGGGGATGGCCCATGTCTATTTCGGTTTCAAGAGGGGGAAGGTCTACTACGGAGAGATCGAGGAGAAGTACCCCGGGCTTCTGAGAGCTATAGCCGGACACCCTGGAATAAGATGTGTCGTGACCAAGTTGGAGAGCGGGATCCTTGTGATGTCATCCCGCGGAGATATAAAGGTGGATGGGAGGATAAAGGTCAAAGGCGAGAATCCCCTGGGTGATCTACCCGAATTCAGAAAGACTTTACGGGAGATAAGGGACCTCATGGCAATTGGTAAATCAGGGGATATCATAGTATTTGGTGGCAGGAACAATGGTTTTCTCTTTAGCTTTGAGAGGGACCTCTGCGGGCACGGGGGGATAGAGCCCGAAGAGCAAGATTCCTTTGTGATCTCGTTCCCCGGTGTAAGATTCCCGTTTGGAGGCATAAAAAGGAAAAGGGATCTCTATAATCTCTTCAGTAGCTATAGCCGTTCCCCTTTCCTTAAAGATATCAAACCTGAGATAAGTAAGGCTGTTCCTTAAAGCTTTAGAAAGGAGATCTTCTATGAAGAAGAGTATAAGCCAGTGGTCTTTCCAGGGAGGAGATTTTATAAGCTGGATGAAACTTGCCAAGGATGCGGGCTTTGAAGCTATAGAACTTGCTATCGATGAACAGGGAGATATATCGCTTGGTTCATCCGAGGGTGATATATCAAAGATCGGAGAATATGCTGAAAAGATCGGGATAGAGATAAGTAGCCTCGCCACCGGGCTCTTCTGGAAGTACTCCCTTACCAGCGGCAAAGCTGAAGTGAGGGAGAAGGGGATGGAGATCGTGCTGAAGATGCTAGATGTTGCCTCCTGGCTTGGCACCGATGCCATACTTGTCGTTCCGGGCGCCGTAGGTGTGGATTTTATTCCCGGAGGTGAGGTCATACCATACGATTTGGCTTACGAGAGGTCCTCGGAGGCCCTGAAGAAGCTCGCCCCCGATGCTGAGTCAAAGAAGGTATGTATAGCAATCGAGAACGTCTGGAACAAACTTCTGTTGAGCCCCCTGGAGATGAAGGACTTTGTGGATTCCATCGGGAGCGACCATGTGAAGGTCTATTTTGATGTAGGCAATGTTCTACTCACGGGGTATCCCGAGCACTGGGTAAAGATACTGGGTAAGAGGATAAAGAGGATTCATCTCAAAGATTTCAGGAGGGCTATCGGAAACTTGAATGGTTTTGTTGACCTCCTCGAGGGAGATGTCAACTGGTCAGCGGTAATAGATGCACTTCGGGAGGTTGGGTACGACTCTTACCTCACCGCGGAGATGATGCCGCCGTATCCTCACCATCCTGAAGCTTTGATCTACAACACATCCATTGCAATGGATAGAATTCTCGGGAGGAAGTAAAATGCTGAAAGTAGGCATAATAGGTGCCAAGACGATGGGGAGTAACCACGCAGGTTGCTATTCAGGGATTCCGGAGACCTCTGTGGTCGGTATCTTCGACATCGATTTCGGCAGGGCGAGCCTCCTCGCTGAGAGCTTAGGAGCGAAGGCCTATCCGAGTGCGGATGATCTGATCGGTGATCCGAATATCGACATAATATGTATATGTACACCTACATCTACACATGTAGATTATGCCCGCAAATCCCTGGAGGCCGGAAAACACGTTTTCTGTGAGAAGCCTCTCGCGAGGAATTTACAGGACGGCATCAGGTTAGCCGAGGAGGTGGAGAAATCTGACAGGACCTTTATGGTCGGACACGTCCTCAGGTTTTTCCCCGAATATCTTAAGCTCAAGGATATCATGGATTCCGGAGGCATAGGGAATCCCGGTATAGCCAGGTTCAGCCGGACATCGCATCTTCCGCACGGAGTGGACGATTGGTATTCGAAGTATGATATAAGCGGGGGTGTTGTGCTCGATATGATAATTCACGATTTCGATTTTCTGAACTGGTGTTTTGGGAAAGCGGTCAGGGTAAGTGCCAAAGGCCTCGGCGCGGAGATGCTGGCAAACCATTTGGATTATGCCCTCGTTCTCATCAGGTTCGAGAGCGGGGTAATAGCCCATGTTGAGGGAAGCTGGGCTTTACCTCAGGGCTTCTTTACGAAATACGAGGTCGCAGGAGATAAGGGCCTCGTCTCTTTCGACAGCAGCAGATCTTCTCCGGTAAAAGTCATGGTGAAGGCCGAGGAAGGGGGAGCCGAAGGCGTGGCGGTCCCTGAAAGCCCGGTCGAAAAGAACCCCTACCTCCTGGAACAGGAGCATTTTGTAAACTGCATACTCGAGGGCCGCAAGACGGATATAACTGTTAAGGATGCGCTCGAGGCGCTCAAGGTCGCCCTTGCTGCACTTGAGTCCATAGAAACCGGAAAAGTCGTGGAACTTTGATATAAGGGGAGGGCAGCTATGTTGAGGATCGGAATACTGAGCTTTGCCCATATACACGCCGAAAGCTATGCCTCGTGCCTCAAGGCCCTTGATGATGTAGATCTGGTTGGCATAGCCGACGAGGATGAAACACGAGGGAAAGGCGCAGCCAAGAAGTTCGTGACCAGGTATTTCAAGGATTACGGTAGCCTTCTGAAGGAGGGGCTTGACGGAGCACTGATTTGTTCTGAGAATTCAAGGCATAAGGAAATTGCGCTGGCAGCAGCAAGTGCTAAGGCCAACATACTCTGTGAGAAGCCGATAGCGACCACAGTCGAGGATTCGCAGGAGATGATAGGAGCCTCTGAAAGGGAAGGTGTGAGACTCCAGATAGCCTTTCCCTGCCGTTTCCATCCCGCTGTTATAAGGGCGAAAGATATAATAGGGAATGGAGAGTTGGGCAAGGTGCTCGCCGTGAGCGGGACCAACCGTGGTGTTATGCCGGGTGGATGGTTCACGGACAGGAAGCTTGCGGGTGGTGGTGCGGTGATCGACCATACTGTTCACGTTGTCGACCTCATCCGTTGGATGATCGGAACTGAAATCAAGTCGGTTTACGCCGAGACGGATACTAAGTTCCATAAACTCGATGTGGATGACTGCGGTATAATCTCAATGGATTTCGATAACGGTGGTTTTGCTACGCTTGATGCGAGCTGGTCCCGTCCTGTGAAGGCTTTCCCTACCTGGGGAGATGTCACTATGGAAATAACTGGGACGAGAGGGCTACTTTCACTTGACGTTTTCTCCCAAAATATCGATCTTTATAGCAACGATAAAATCAAGGCTGAATGGGTTAACTGGGGAAGCAACATGGATGTGAGGTTGATAAGGGATTGGATAGATAGCATAAAGGAAGACAGACCGCCATCCGTAACCGGACTGGATGGGCTGAGGGCTCTTGAGGTAGCTCTGGCAGCTTACAGCTCCGCGGACAAAGGTGAACCGGTCCTGATCAGATAGCTTAATCGTGGAGGTGATTTCCTGGCAGCACATGAACAGACCCGGCGGCAGATCCCGTCGGGGAAAATTGGGGAGAGCAGGGTATGTCATCTGGAAGCTTGATGGAAGGTGCGGAGAGAATACAGCTTGAGGACCAGAGAAAGGAGAGGTTAGACAGACTCAGAAAGAGGGTCTTGAACGTAAAAGGCGAGTTCCTTGACAGACGCAGGTTGTGGACCGAGTCTTACAGGCGTACGGTAGGTCAACCCTATATATTCAGGCAGACCAAGGCCCTCTTATATCTTCTCTCCAATGTGAGTGTGGAGATAGGTCCGGACGAGCTTATCGTGGGGCGTCATCCGAAAAGGCCCAGGGTCAAAGCGGATAAGATTTGGCTTGATGAATGTGAGAGGTTCTGGGAAAGACAGCCCAAGGGCTTCGGCATGACAGGCCATATGACCATCAACAATGAGAAGGTCATCTATTTTGGGCTCGCAGGAATAGAGGAGCAGATAGATATCAAGCTGAGAGAGATCCTCCTTTCAAAGGACAAGGATCAGTCGAAGATAGATTTCTACTACGCAGCCAAGCTGTCCCTCACAGCCGCCTCCAATTTCATAAGCAGATACTCCAGGGAGGCGGAAAAGATGGCCCTCCTGGAGAAGGACCCATCACGGAGAACTGAGCTGAGAAAGATCTCTGAGATTTGCGAGTACATAAGCCACAGCCCTCCGCGCACCTTCTATGAAGCTGTCCAGCTTACCTGGTTCCTCCACCTCATGATAGCTATGGAGAACGGAGAGGGACATGGATGCTTCTGCCCTGGAAGGGCAGATCAGTATCTCTATGCGTTCTACAAATCAGATATTGAGGAAGGTAGCATAACCCCTGAAGAGGCGAAAGAACTGCTTGCCTGCCTCTTCATAAAATATAACGAGTTCGATCCTACAGGATCCCCTCAGGTCCTTATCATCGGTGGACAGAACCACGATGGTAGCGATGCCACGAACGAACTAACCTATATGTTCCTCGACATATGCGAGGAACTCACGCTCATACACCCGGCAGTGGCTCTGAGCTGGCACAGGGGAATTGCCGAACCACTTATGAGGAAGGCCGTAGAAGTCATAAAAACAGGAATAGGTTTCCCCGCGATATTCAACGATGAGGTCATAGTTCCAGGTCTCATCAGGGCGGGCGTCACCCCTGAGGATGCACGACACTACGTTCCCGGTTCCTGTGTTGAGATCTCTCCCATAGGGTGCTCCAACCCCTGGGTGGCATCGGATTACATAAACTTGGCTAAGGCTGTCCTTCTGGCTATGAACAATGGCACCGATCCGATGACAGGTGAAACTGTCGGGATCCAGACCGGTACCCCGGATAGCTTCAAAAACTTCAAACAGTTTAAGGAAGCTTACTTTTCCCAGATGGAATATATGATCGATATGAATGCTAAGAAAGTGAACGGATGGCAGCTTTCGAGAAAGAAATATACGCCATTTCCCCTCCTTTCCTGCTTCGTGGATGACTGCATCGAAAAAGGAGCCGATATAACGTCAGGCGGCGCAAGGTACAACCTCGTCGAACCCGAAGGAGTCGGATTGCCGAACGCCACTGATTCGCTTATGGCCATAAAGAAACTTGTCTTTGAAAACGGTGAATATACCTTGGGTCATCTTACCTACATACTAAGTACCGATTTCAAAGGTTATGAAGATCTCAAAAACCGCATAATAAATCGCCTCCCGAAATATGGAAATGACGATGACGAGGTCGATTCGATGGCATCAGAGATAGCAACGAGGTTCTACGACGAGGTCGAGAAGTACAGGAGCCCCATAGGTGGAAAATACTATGCCGGTTTCCTCTGCTGGATAATGCACCATATCCTTGGTTTCGAGACCAGCGCAACTCCGGATGGTAGAAACGCTGGAGAGGTGCTGGCTGATTCCATAGGGGCGGTCCAGGGCAGGGATTCCAGTGGGCCGACCGCCGTCATAAAATCCGCCACAAAGTTCGACCATTCCCGTGCCATAGGCGGCCTCGCACTTAATCTCAAGTTTATACCCTCAGTTCTCGAGACCGAGGATGGTATCGGAAAGTTTATATCCCTTATAGAGACCTACCTGCGCGATCTCGGCGGATTCGAAATCCAAATAAATATCGTCGATAAGAACACACTCATCGAAGCACAGAAGAATCCCGAAAAGTACCGTAACCTTACCGTGAGGGTTGGCGGCTTCAGTGCCTACTTCGTTACCCTCGATAGGAGGCTCCAGGACGAGATAATAGCGAGAACGGCACATGAGATCTAAGGCTTCCTCGGCAGGAAATTCGGGTGATCTGAAGGGAGATGCGATTTGGCATTATGCCAAGCGCAAATTAATTTTGGAACAGACTGTAATCAAGTTTCAGCAATGTTTTTGGGCTTTTGGTAATGGCACCTGAGATTTTTCAATCGCTATTGCCTTTTCAGATGTTCATCTGTAGAGACGCCTCGGTGAGGCGTCTCCGGAACTTCTGAAAAGTTCGCAGCAAATTCTGGAAGTCAATTTGCGTTCAGTATGGAAAGTTGGAGAGCTAACTTCGTAAAAACTATGTCGAGAGATACTCAGAAATAACTTTCATCCATCATTATATCGAGATCCTTGACCCCCATCCTCATGTTTTCCACCCTTATCCTTATCAGACTTATCATCCTTTCAGCTATGTGCTCGAAGCGCATGACTATCTCAGGATCGATCACTTCAACCCACCCGACAGGTATTGAGGTGAAACCGTTTATAGTACCAGATATATTTCCCAGAAGATTGGCTACAATATCGGCACTCCTGCCTATATTCACCCCTCCTGTTATCGAGTCGTTGATATCTCCTCCGGCCACATACAGGAGTGCGAGCGTGAGCGATAGAATTTCAAGGGGATCTGTCGGATGCCACTGGAGGACATTACGGTAGAGCTCCTCTCTGACTTCAAAGACATCTTCATGCCGGTAAGCTATCTCAAGCGCCTTCTCAAGCGTATCGTGTATGTTGTTCGGCACCCTGTCATCGAGGGCTATATAGGGCTCCCTGGGAGCGAACTTGAGCGCACAATCTATTATGCTTCTCACCGTCGCCCTTATCTTCATGGCTTCAGCTATCGCTGCTGCCAATATACATGCGCAGTCGGCTCCGAGCTGTGGCTGAAACGTGTAAGCTATCTCCCTGGCATCCTGGAAGGCCGCTTCCGGATCGCAGGCATTGTAGATTCCGATGGGAGATATCGCCGTCATGGCATCGCCGTTATTAAGGCTGAAAGTTCCTACTATCCTCGGCGGAAAGCCCCGTTTAGTGAGTTCATAAACATTTCTTATGTATGGGAAATATGCCCTGGGGTCCATCTCCTCAAGCCACTTCTTCGTCAGGTCGTCCGAATTCACACGCCCCCCTTTTTCCATATATGTCTCGCATAAAAGGATGGTCAATGTGTTGTGAACCTGCGCCTTCATGCTCGAAGGGTTTGGGATCGTTGTTATTCTGCTATGCTTTCCCTCTACCTCCCGGTAATCCTTATTGGCCAAAGGCCCCCCCATGGCATTGCCGATCGCTCCTCCCATAAGGCATCCGAAGACCTTCTCTTTGAGAAGCGACATAACCTACCTCCATTCTGTAAGGTGAAATGATCGC
>CAZTBA010000086.1:3606-16926 GCA_964611725.1 uncultured bacterium | reverse complement strand
TTGTCATGCCGAACTTGTTTCGGCGTCTCATAAAACCAATTGTCCCATTGCACGGATAAATCTCAAAACTTCATCCGGGGCATCTCTATGAACCTCGATTTTCTCAGGGCTGAGGGCTTAGAACCAACCACGGGTCTTCATTGCTTCCACCACACGGCCGACAGCAACGACATAGGCAGCCTGTCTCATATGTATGTTGTATCTCTTGGAAGTGTGAAGCACCGAGTAGTAGGCATCGGCCATTTTCTTATCCAGCTGCTCATCCACCTGCGCTTCATCCCAATAATACATGTAGAAGTTCTGCACCATCTCGAAATATGAAACCGTCACTCCACCGGCATTGCACAGGAAGTCGGGTATGACATGGACACCTTTCTTATAGAGTATATCATCTGCTTCCGGTGTGGTCGGACCGTTGGCTAATTCGGCAATGATCTTGGCTTTGACTTTCGGGGCATTGTCCTTGGTGATTACATCTTCTAATGCAGCAGGAACCAGTATATCCACCTCAAGCTCCAGGATCTCCTCGTTGGAGACAAGTTCGGTGTTTGGCAGGTTGGCTACTGAGCCTGTCTTTGATTTATGGCTTAGAACTACTTCAGGGTCAAGCCCGTCCTCGTTGTATATACCTCCTCCGGTGTCGCTGACAGCTACTATCTTACAGCCGAAAAGCGCCTTGGCAAGATGTGCCGCAAAGTATCCGGCATTACCGTAACCCTGGATGGCAAAGGTAGCCTTAGAAATGTCTATGTCGAATTCCTTGACCGCTTCCCGAACCGTATACAAACCACCCCGTGCTGTGGCATCATCACGCCTTATCGATCCTCCCACACTGAGAGGCTTGCCCGTGATGACCCCAAACTGGTTCTTACCATAAAGCTTCGAATACTCATCCATCATCCATGCCATCATCTGAGGAGTCGTATACACATCAGGTGCAGGAATATCCTTCTCCGGTCCGATAAGCGGATGGATAGCCTGTATGTATGCACGGCATAAACGCTCCAACTCTCCCCGGGACATCTCCTTGGGATTGCAGATCACTCCCCCCTTAGCTCCCCCCAAAGGAAGATCAACAAGTGAACACTTCCATGTCATCCAGGAAGCCAACGCACGTATCGTATCAATCGTCTCATCGGGATGGAATCGAATTCCGCCCTTCGTCGGTCCCCTCGCATTGTTGTATTGAACCCTGAATCCCTGGAATACACGGATTGATCCGTCGTCCATACGAACCGGCAACGATACGTGGATCTCACGCATCGGGACCCTGATCATCCCGTGTACATTTGGATCTAACCTAATAGTTGCCGCACACGTATCCAACTGCTTCTGTGCAATCTTAAAAGGATTAAGTTTTGCCATCCTTTCACCTCCGTTTCTGATTTTAACCCGAATATTTTGACTCTCGTGCCCTTGTCACAGCAACTCAAGTTGCCCGGCCACTCGATCACAAAATACTAAGGGTTACCCCGGTGTCTAACGGAGTTCCCAAACAGAAGGGTGCACTCCTCTAAAGAAAAGCCACTTCCCCGAGTAGGCACACCCTTGTGCAAAAACTCATCTTTGAGCTTTCCATGGAGAATCGGCGGTAGGTTTAACCCCTTGACAGATCACTTGTCAGTATGATAGCCTCGGCAATCTCACGCATCGACTTGCGGGTATCCATGCTGAGCTTCTGCATCTTTCTGTAGGCTTCCTCGCCCGAAAGATCTTTATCGGCCATCAATATGTCTTTCGCCCTCTCGATAAGCTTGCGTGACTCCAGCTCCTCCTGGATGACACGTGTTCTGACCATCAGTTCGGTGTTCTCTATGGCCACAGCCGCCTGATTAGCAACTGTCGTAAGGACCGCAACCTCCGTGTCGGTGAAGTCATGTGGCATCGAGGTATAACAGTTGACTACACCTATGACCCTCCCCTTAACTATCATCGGAACGCTCAACAATGAGCACAGACCCTCCTCCTTCGCTACATCGACATTGATGTAACATGGGTCTTTCCTTACATCAGGGGATATGATGGGCCTTTTCTCTTTCGCTGCCATCCCCGCAATTCCCTCACCGAGCCTCAACGGTGGTTTCTCCAGATAGCTTTTGCTGATCGACTGGGTTGCCCGGACCTCCAGCTCCCCTTTGTCATTGAATATCATAAGGGAGCATATCCTGGATTTCATGACCTCAGCTGTCACTGTAACTATGAGCGACAGGAGATCTTCAAGATATAAGTCCGAAGTTATGGCCCTGCTTATCTTCGATAGAGCTTCTATGTGCTCTATATAGGCTCTGGACTCTTTCCGGGACGAAACCCTGGTGGCCATAAACTACACCTTTGGTTCTGAATAAAAAACGCAATAAACTAATAAAAATTAGTAAAGATTGAACTAAATATAAGGTTTATGAAATATCCCTGTCAAGCAGTTTTTTTAAACTGATTTTTTCCAGTTTCGGCATTTGAGGTGGTAGACTTGGGGAAAGAGAAAGGACAGGAGTTATGAATACCAAAAACTCCAACCTGCACCATATCTCAATAGCTTAATGACTTGAAATAGCAGTTTCCGATTTCTACCTCTGACTTTTCACCTTCAGCCTTTTACATCCTTGGCTATATATCTGAGACATCTACCCATTTCCTCTCGAGTGCCGATTTATACATCCTGTCCATATACTTCTGGAGCTTTGCCCCAACGAAGAGTGAGGGCTCGGCGCTTCTGCCATCGGCGATGGCACTTAAGAAATTGCAGAGACAGGCCATGTGGGATCTGATCCATCCTATCGAGAACTTGGGTCCGGGGAAAGAGACAGGTTTGGGATAACGCTGGACGGTCTCAAGTTTCGTAAAACCGCATCTTCCTCCGATCGGACTATCCGGCTGCGTGGCATCATATATCTCAAGCCAGTTAGGCTCCATAAGGTTAAAACGTATCCCACCCCTGGTTCCATGTATCTCGAAACGGAGCTCGTCGTTGATACCCGTGGCGATCTTTGAGCATTCGACGGTTCCGAGCGCCCCATTTTTCATCTTAAGTACGAGGACCGAGAGATCTTCTGCCTCCACCTTAACTTTCTTCGAAGGAGCGTCCGAGGCAGGCCTTTCCCCAAAAAGGATTTTGTTCTCAGCGAAGACTTCCCTGGGCTCACCTATAAGGTGGAAAATGAGGTCGAGCACATGCGGGCCGAGATCATATAGCACGCCCCCGCCGCCTATATGCTTGTCAAGCTTCCATGATAGGGGCTTGTCCCTATCTACGCTCCCGGAGTGGAGATAGACAGCCCTGAAAGATATCGGCTCTCCGAGTAAACCCTCGTCGACAAGTTGCTTTGCCCGCATTGTAGCCGGGAAAAACCTGTTCTGAAGGGTCATCTGATGGACCCTGTCGTAGCCATCAAGCCGCTCTGCAATCTCATCGGCCTCGGTGGAATTGAAGGCGAGCGGCTTATCGCAGTATATGTGTTTTCCGGACTCTATGGCGGCGAGGAGCTCCTCTCTGTGGAACCTGTTCGGGGTGCATATGTTGACTATATCTATATCATCCCTATCTATTATCTCCCTAAAGTCGGTCGTCGCAAACTCGAACCCTGCTACTTCTTTGGCTTTCTCGGCCGTCTCCCTGTGCGATGTGCAGACCCCGATAAGCTTCGTCCTCAAAGGCGGCGGATCGTAGAAGAGGGGTATGTTGATATAGCCGTAAGCGTGGACCTTTCCTATGAAACCGAAACCTATTATGCCGACTCCATACGTTCCATTTTCCATAGACCTTCGGCACACCTCCGATTCAGCGTGCGCTATCCTCCTTTCAGGCAAACCAGTTTTCGAGTGGAATGGATGGTTGATGTCCCGAATTCCAAAAGCAGAAATTTAACTTTCATACGAACTTCAGTCAAGCATTTTATCGGGAAGGATCCGGGAGGCTAATCAACCTTTTTAATATTTTCGGCCGTTCTCCGTAAGAGATCAGAGGCATTGTTCCAGAGGATATCCTCCACCTGGGTTTCCGATATCCCGCATTCCTCGCAGGCTTTCTTGAAGGCCATCATCTCCTGGTACAAGAGTGTCGGATAATCCCCTTCGCAGTTGTATCCGACTATATATGTCTTATACGATTCGGCGGAGGGCCAGGTGCGGTACCCTCTCGCCGCAAGGACCGGCAGGTCGCTCCCGTAGAGGAGCTTCCCGGTGGGTATCTCCGAAAGGGCAATTTTGAAGACTTCCGGGTTCATAACGGCACTGAAATCAAAATGCCAGGGTATCTCACCTCCAAGCTGATCCAGTCCTTTCCTGAGATAGACCGGGTTGTAGGATCGTCCGAGATGGGCTACGATCAGGCTTATGTTCGGATATCTCCCTCTGACCTCAAGGAGACCCCCTATATTGGCGGGGTCAGCGAACCTCTGCAGCCCCGGTATGTGTACGGTCATGATAGCTCCATAGCGATCGGCCACATCGCATATTGCCGGGCTCACGAAGTCGGATATCCTTATATCGGACGGGGACTTGCCTTTCGCAAATTCGGGATATGGCTTGAACCCTACAAACCCATTCTCCAATGCCTCCGAAAGCTCCTGCTCGTCCATCTCAGGGGTCGCAACGTAGAGAGGATGGAGCCTGTCATCCGCTTTTGAGGCAGCCTGGAGGTAAGCATTCTGCTTATCTATTATCGCTTCCTTTATAGGCATACCAAAGCAGATTGAGCTGATCTCCCTTCCAGGGAAGAATTCGCTGTAGAAGCCGAAGAACTCCTCAACCGAGATGTCGCGTGGACAGTTTAATGGCCACATCTCCCTTTTCCTATCTTCGCTTATCTCCCCGGAATGCTCCTTCAAAGCTATGTGACAATGCGCATCGAATATATTGCGCGGGAGGAAGCCATCAAGCTCCTCAAAAAATACACCGGTATCTGTACTGTTTGCCCCGTATCTATTGTCCATCTTTGCTCCCGCTGATAACCGAATATGAAAACTCTATCGCTCTCCTGTAAATTTTGAACTTTTCCATAAGGGCAGCGTGCCTGTCTGCGGAGAAATCGAACGCATTTGTGGCCTGTACCTCAGGGAAGCTATCGTAGCTGGCCATTCCGCAGCCAACGCCCGCAAGAAATGCTGCCCCAAGCGCCGCGGCGTCGGTTTCCCTGGGTATCATAACCCTCAGTCCCATCACATCGGCTACCATTTGAGGCCAACTGGAGCTCCTGGTTGCCCCCCCGAGCATGGAGAGTTCCTCCGGAGATACGCCAAGCCTCCCCATGACCTCGATGTTCCTCAGAGCCTCGAAGGCCAGCGACTCCATTATGGCTGCCGCCACATCCCTCCGGGTGTGACTCAACGTAAGCCCCCAGATTGCACCCTTTGCGTTGCTTCTCCAATCAGGGGCAGCCGACCCGTAGAGGTGGGGTATGAAGATCACTCCTTTAGGGTCCGGAGACCCATCGAAGAGGAGATCGTAGGGCGACAGATCCGACCTTTCGGCTTCCTGGGACTCCTTTGCGCAGAACTCACTGATGAAATAATCGAGAACAACGCCGCCGTTCAAAGGGGACATGAAGGCCCACTTCCCGGGTGAGGCATGACAGTAGATAATTATCGCTTCATCCTTATCGAAAACGGGATTGTCGAGCACGGAGTAAAGCACCCAGGCCGTCCCTGTCGAGAGCATTATCCTGCCCGGAACCGAACAACCTCCCCCTATTGCGGCGCAGGCCTGGTCATGCCCTCCGGCCACGATCTCTATGCCCTCGGGAAGGCCAAGCTCATGCGCTGCGGATACCTTTACCTTGCCCAGCGGCGTGCCCGATTCGGCTATCTCCGGCAGTTTCCCCTGAAGCCCGAAGATTTCGGCTATTTCCCCATCCCAAGTGCGGTTTCTGACATCGAAGTAGTGTGTGAAAGAGGCGTTATTAATGTCGCAGACAGGCATCCCTGTAAGCCGCCGCACGAGGTAATCCTGGACCTGTGAGAAGGTGGACACGCCTTTAAAGAGCTCCGGATCGTGCCTCTCAAGCCATATTATCTTGGAGAGAGTTCCGTACGGGCTCATCCGACTTCCGGTCCTCTCGAACCAGAAGCTGTACTTCCCCTTAAGTTCCTCAGCTTCCTTCTCCGATCTATGGTCCATCCACGATATCGCTGGTGAAACGGAGTTCCCCTCCCGATCCACAGGCACCAGGGTTTCCCCCTGAGTGGAGAGGGAGAGCGCCACTGTTTTGCCGAGGTCGATCTTCTCTCCGATATCCGATATGACCAACCTCATACCTTCCCACCAGTCATCCGGGTCCTGGGTTATGTGGCCCTCGGGGGATTTCATAAGGGAATAGTTGACCGATGCCGAGGCTCTTACATTTCCATCCCGGTCGATGCCGATGCCTTTTATGTTCGTTGTCCCGATGTCAAATCCGAGAAGCAACTCCATTGCTTCAGACCTTTTTCAGAGGTACACTGAGGAACCTCGAGAGCTTTTCGACATCCCCGAGGCGCTTCCCACTGCCCATGGAGATATGATGTGTTCCGCCAAGCTCGCTGTAGGAGGTGAGGAAATCGCTGAGCTTACGGTCGACTTTTACCTTATAATGCGGGGATGTGAAGTCCTCTAAAGGAGGGAAATCTACGACCTCCGCCTCAAATCCGATGAGATAGAAATTCTCTGAGCTATCGGTTGTAACGTTCACAAAGGTCGCAGGACCAGGCTCGATCCCGAATACGAGGGCGGCGTAAGGTTTCGCCCTGCCGAATTTGAACTCGACTCTCTTCATCTTTACCTTCGTATCCTTCCGGGCCATATTGTAATTCCCCTCACCCATGTGATTCATGAAGATCTCATCGTTGGCATAATCGGCGGTAAACATCTCGGTGAAGTTGGACTCGCCCCAGAGCCTCGTCAGGACTGCGCTGAGGGCGGCCACAGTGACGTTCCCCTCCCCGGCATAGCCGTAGCCGGAGGCTATGAGCTTGTTTATGCCGAGAAATGGAACGGTCTCTATCCTCGGGTCCTCCCCGAAGATCCTGAAGTTCATCGTGATAGCCGAGATCCCATGTTTCTCAACCTGTTTCCTGAGCGCCCACTCGAGCTTTGAGGATGGCCTGTGCACTTCCTCGTCTACTTCCGGGGCGATGTCGAATTCCTCCCTGTCAAGCTGCATCTGGGACCTGATCTCGTCTTCGGGCGCTTCCTGTAGGATGGATGCAAGCTCATCGAGGGTCAATCTCTCTGCAGTCGGACCCCATTTCGAGATCATGAGGGTCTCATCTATCCCGAAATCTCCCATGTCCTGGAAAGGTCTCCCCAGAAGGCCGACCTTTATATCCCTCAGATCGAAGGCTGTCACCGCTGCCCTTATCCAACCACGGAGTTCGTTAAGCGAGTCCGTGTCTTTGTAATGTCCGCTCACGAGCCCGTAAGAGATCCCGGACCGCTTCAGGACGTTGGCAAGATCCTGCACCCCATGCATACCGTGATTGTCTATGAGGTCCTGATTCGTGAAGCTTTGATCTATCCTCTTTAGCTTCTGTGTGTTCCAGATAACGATCGGGAGCTTTGTCCTCATGAGCATCGGCAGCGAAACCAAACTGGGGGAGTAGGAGAGGAGGACTATAACCAAAACGTTCGAACCCCTGTTCTCTCCCTCCGAGATCGCAGCCTCGACCTCATTGCGTTCGGTGCAGAAGGCACTGTGGACAACCTTGCCGAATTCGCTTAAGGTCGATTCGAGTTCGCCGAAAAAGCCTTTAAAACGCTCGATCGCATCAGGTATCGATTCTTTATAGAGGGATAGCGAAAGCCCCAGGAAAGTTATACGAGGAGATATGCGATTCACCATGATTCCGCCTCCGTATTAGAGAGGGCATTGAGAAGTGTAAAGGCGTCAACCTCCCATGCCAAAATGTCTCTCCGTAGCCCCTATTGCCTCATCTATTATGTCCATCCCCTTCGCTGCAATCTCCTCGGTCATTATGATCGGCGGAGACATCCTGAGGATATGTCCTGCGGGGATCCAAGCGAGCCCCCTCCTGAACGCCTCCTGATAGACCATGCTGCCGGCCTCGTTGAACGGCTCCTTCGTGGAGCGATCCTTAACGAGCTCTATTCCGAGGAGACAGCCCTTGCCCCTCACGTCTCCGATTATCTGGTGCTCTTCCTTCATCCTGAGCATCCTCTTCTCGAAGAACTCTCCGAGCTTCAGGGCATTATCTAACAGGTTCTCCTCCTCTATGACCTCTATCGAGGCGAGGGCAGCAGCGCATGCCATGGGGTTACCGCCGTAGCTTGTGGAGGCGGAGATCTTCTCGAAATAACCTTTGTATTGCTCCCTCGCGACCATCGCGGTTACCGGGAAGCCGTTCCCGAGACCTTTCCCCAGGGTTGCGACATCGGGAAGGGTATCCCAGTGTTCCATGCAGAGCCACTTTCCAGTGCGCCCCATCCCGGTCAATATCTCATCGGCCATAAGGAGTATCCCGCGATCATCGCAGAACTTACGGAGCTTAGGGAAGAAGTCCTCAGGAGGGAAAACCGATCCGGCCCAACCCTGGACCGGCTCGAGCACAAAGGCGGCGATCTGGCCTGTAGTCGCCTCCTTTATGAATTCATCGTAGAAGTCGAGGTACCTGTCGGTATCTATGATGCCGTCTTCCCTGTTCCACAGTGCGCGGTAGGGATAGGGTCTGGGAACCATGTAGAACCCGGGGGCGCGGCTGGAAGCATTCGTGGGGTTCATCCTGGCAAGCGATACCGAGCCGAGGCTCTTGCCGTGGAAATCCATGTAGCAAGATATGAACTCGTGCTTTCCGGTAGCCGCACGGATTGCCCTGAGCCCTGCCTCGACCGCAGTGGTGCCGCTGTCGTAGAACTGCACGCCGTTCAGGTCACCCATCAGTATCTCGGAAAGCCTTTCGAGAAGGTGTGTCTTAACAGGGGTCGTGAAATCATGGCAGTTCATAAGGGTTTTTACATAGTGAGATACCGCCTCCGAGACCTTCGGGTGGCAGTGGCCGAGGCCTGTGACGTATATGCCCGATGAGAAGTCGATGTAGGTGTTTCCATCGACATCGGTAAGTGTCACTCCATGTCCCTTCTCGAAGACCACGGGGAAGAGCGTTACCTGGGAGGAGTAACCCTTCATTATCTTCTCGGCGCGGGAATGGAACTCGCGTGACTTCGGTCCGGGCGGAGTGATCTTGATTTCAGGAACCGAGCTCAGATCGATCTTAAACCAGTCACTGTCGTATTCAATATCGAAAAATTTGTCAGCCATATTTCCTCCAAATGGGATTTAAACGATTTCTAAGAAGCTTTTGGTGCTTACTACTGGAACCTCACCCCCGCTCCCTCTCCGCTGGCGGAGAGGGGAGCTTTGGCCCTTGCCTGGGAAAGAGGCAAGAATTAGGCCAAAAGGAACAGACATCGAAAAGCCACAAAAGCATTTTGAAGATCACTTAATTCTGTGAAACCAGACATATCAAATCGAATTCAAATGCTGTAGGGGCAGGGCATGCCCTGCCCTCGCTGTGCTTAATCTTCGAGCTTATGTTTTGCCACTGCCTCCTCAGGTTCAACACCTCTCTTGACGACGTCGAGGAGGGCGGCCTGAAATGCGAAAGGATCTTTCACCTGGATGGCATTCCTGCCGAACACCACACCTCGGGCACCATCCGTTATCTCATCTTTCGCAAGCTGGAGTGCCTGGAGCTGTGTGGGAAGCTTGGATGCCCCGAGCCCCAGGATCGGGATAGGGCAGGAGGACGTCACTTCACTGAATCTGTGCGTGTAGAAGGTCTTTATGAGATTGGCCCCAAGCTCCGAGATTATACGGCACGATCTCAGGACGTTATCGTGTAACTCCTCGGGTTTGAGGTTCTCGTCATCGGCGGGAAAGACTTCCCCGATCACGGGTATTCCGAGGTCCTCGGCTTCGGACTTCATCCTGCAGAAAAGCTCAACATTTCTGGCATCCCTCTCCTCGCTTCCCGATTGAAGTGTGAGGGAAACCAGCACCACATCCGCACCTGACCGTATGGCGTCCTTTGCCGAAAATGCATATACAGTGTGGGCCTCCTTATAACCCCATTCGAAGCAGTACACCGTGCCCCAGTTGAGGCGAACGATGGCAAGCGGTGCGCCCTTTCCTCCAAAAATCCTGCCGCACTGCTTCAGCATCCCGGGACTCAGAAGTATCCCGTCAACTTCGGGGTTGATTTTCTTCAGTGTCTCCGGCAGGTTCTCCATGCCGGGGATCGGACCATCGAACTCGCCGTGATCGGTGGCTATTATGACACAGTTTTCGTCCCTGTTGAAAAGTCTCGATAAACGGACATTTTCAAGCATTGTACCTCCTGAGGATCTGAGTAATTCTTACGAAGCTTTTGTTGTTTGCTCTCGAAACCTCACCCCATCCCCTCTCCGCGGGAGAGGGGAGCTTTAATCCCTGCCTGGGGTAGATTTGGGGTGGAGTTATCATAACGATGTTGGCAAACTGGCCAGCAAAGCTCATGTCATTGCGATGGAAATAATAAGTACAAGCCCCGATTTAGTCAAGCCCATTTTGGTCTGAGTCCTGGCAATGGTCACGGGAACTAAGCAAAATTCAGTAATGTCTTTGGGCTTTTGCTTATGGCGCTTGAGATTCTTCAATTGCTGTTACCTTTTCAGATGTTTATCTGTAGAGATGCCTCGGTGAGGCGTCTCCAAAACAGGAAAAGAGGAGAATGTTTCCTGAAAGATAGCTGGATTTTCATTTCAAAAAATGGGCCCTCAGAATGGCTCTGAGGGCCCACTGTGAAAGAGCTTTGTCTCAGAAAATTTGATCTGGCCCAGAATCGCCTGGTACTACTTGATGAGCACCATCTTCCGGGTCTGGATAAACGTGCCGGCTTTCAGACGACACAGGTACACGCCGGTCCCAAAGCCTGAACCGTCGAAGAGGACCCTATGATGCCCGGCTTGCTTGTGTGCATTTACCAACACGGCGATCTTCTGTCCTGTAACCGCGTAGATGGTCAGGGTTACGTCGCTTGCTTCGGGAAGATTATAGGAGATGATGGTACCCACATTGAAGGGATTGGGATGACAGGGAAGCAGTGCATACGATTCAGGAATAGTTTCTTCTTCAGCCTGGACACCAATAGGAAGCTCTTCCGTAATCTGGAAGCCGAACTGCTCCACGGTCCGATCCTCCCGCAACTCCTTCCGCACGTCGCGGATCAAATCCTGCAGACTGGAACTGGCATACTCTGCAACATCCGCCAGAATCTGATCCACTTCCAGCGCGTCCTGCAATGCTACCGTATCTCCCTCCAGCATACGCCGCACACCGTCCATGTTCCGTACAATCACGTCCCTGACTCTTTCTGCCAGCGCATCGCCCCGCAGCAGCATCTCTGAGACCTCGTACGAATGCTCATAGAGCCTTCTCACCAGCTCGGCTGCAACAGGTGTTTGGTTGAGCACTTCATCTCTGTACCGTCGGAGCGCCTGGAGATCGTCCGACTCAGAATCGTCCGACTCGGAGAGGGAAACTATCTTTTCGGTGGCACCATACTGCCAGAGTGGTACAATCTCGAAGGGCCCATCACTAAAATCACCCAGGGTGTAGCCATATTGTGTGATGCCGCAGATGCTGACCGTGCAGGAGTCGGCGAACACCCCAGGCACCGTCCACAGATAAGACCCATCATTCGGGGTGGAATCTATGCTGATATCTCCCAAGTCTCCCCAGCTTCCCGCTCCCGCCTTACGGAGATAAATACGTATCCTCACACTATCGATATAGGCCGTTGTTCCTCCCGTAGAGGTCCAGGTGATCATCCGGTTGCTTCCCTGTCCCCATATCTCCCCACCGTTGGGAGATGTTACCATAACATCTCCCAGCGGTACATAAGTAATCACGAATAACCCATCACTCACATCCGATGGATCGTTGTCGGCGGCATCTGAGATCTTTACCAGACAGTTGTTAGATGGTGCATCCGGCACCGTCCAGGTATGAGAGCCATCGTTGGTGGTGGAAGACACAATGGTATTCCAGGATGATCCTGAATTGGTGGAATACTCGATTTTCGCATTGGGGATTGTTCCCGCGGAGTTCCATGTGATCGTCTGCGTGCTTCCCACTTCCCACGTTTCACCGCCATTAGGTGATGTCACGGTGATGGATGGGGCAACAATCTCGAATGCTCCATCACTCTCATCCCACGGATCGTTGTCAGCCGCATCCAGAACCCTCACCAGGCAGTTGGTGGATGGTGCATCAGGAACCGTCCAGGTATGAGAGCCATTGTTCTGAGTGGAAGCGACGATGATGCTCCAGAACGATCCCCCGTCTGTGGAATACTGGATTTTCACACTATCGATCGTTCCCGTTGAAGTCCATGTGATCGCATACGTGCTATCCACGTACACCACCTCCCCACCATTGGGAGATGTCACGGTGATGGATTGGGCTGTGGCAATGGTAAACGCTGCATCACTCACATCCGATGGATCGCTATCGGCGGCATCCAGGACCATTATCAAGCAATTGGTGGATGGAAAATCAGGCACCGTCCAGGTATAAGATCCATCGTTCGGGGTGGAATCCACGATGGGGATATAGAAGGATCCCCCGCCTGGGGAGTACTGGATCTTCACATTGTTGATCGTTCCCGTGGAAGTCCATGTGATGGCATACGTGCTATCCGCGTACACCACCTCCCCACCATTGGGAGATGTTACAGTGATGGATTGGGCTGTGGCAATGGTAAACGCTGCATCACTCACATCGGACGGATCGCTATCGGCGGCATCCAGGATCATTATCAGGCAGTTGGTGGATGGCATATTCGGCACCGTCCAGGTATAAGATCCATCGTTCGGGGTGGAATCCACGATGGGGATATAGAAGGATCCCCCGCCTGGGGAGTACTGGATTTTCACATTGGCAATTGTTCCCGTTGAGTTCCATGTGATCGTCTGTGTGCTTCCCACATTCCACGCCTCGCCACCGTTGGGGGACGTCACGGTGATGGATTGGGCTGTGGCAATGGTGAATGTTCCATCACTCACATCCGATGGATCACCGTCGGCGGCATCTGAGATCCTGACCAAACAGTTTGAGGATGGTGCAGCCGGCACAGTCCAGGGATGAGAGCCATCGTTGGTGGTGGAGGCCACGATGGTGCTCCAGGAAGATCCCCCATCCGTGGAATACTCGATCTTCACATTGGTGATCGTTCCCCCTGAGTTCCATGTGATTGTCTGTGAACTTCCCACATTCCACGCCTCTCCTCCGTTGGGAGATATCACGGTGATGGATTGGGCTGTGGCAATGGTGAATGTTCCATCACTCACATCCGA
>CAZTBA010000086.1:1910-3506 GCA_964611725.1 uncultured bacterium | reverse complement strand
CATCGTTGGTGGTGGAGGCCACGATGGTGCTCCAGGAAGATCCCCCATCCGTGGAGTACTCGATCTTCACATTGGTGATCGTTCCCCCTGAGTTCCATGTAATCGTCTGTGCACTTCCCACGTTCCATGCCTCTCCACCGTTGGGGGACGTCACGGTGATGGACTCGGGGGTGACATCATAGTACGTATATCCATTCACCAGCGTGTCAAACTGTCCATCGGTATTGGTCACGACCACATCCACCACACCTGCGGCGTGAGATGGGGTTAACACCACCAGCGAATCCGGACTGTCATATACCATCGTAGCTGCCGACCCCCCAAAGCTCACCGATGTGCCGAAGTTCGATCCCAGGATGACCACCTGTGTACCTCCCGTGGTCGGCCCCGAATTCGGCGTAACACTGGTGATAACAGGCGCGGGAAGCAATGTGCGCCAGGGTGTATAGTTCACCACTCCGAGGGAGGCATCGTCGCTCTTGTCCCAGATTCTAGCCTGAATCTCAGACTCAATTGCGGTTCCCCAATAGACGTATTGTGCGTCGATATCCAAAGTGCCATTCCGCAGATCTCTTCCAGCAGCACCTCCTCCATTTCCGTAGATGTCGTTCCATTCGCTCGGGTTGCTGCCAAAACTTGGCGATACCGCTCCCGAAAGGTAGATGCCGTAACTCGTGTTGTTGATTATTTGGCTATTTATGAAACTCTGGGTGCCGCCCGCAGCGGAAACACCATAAGTATTGTTCCGGATAGTGGAGTTGGAAATAGAGACTGTGCCTGATAAGCCAGATTGGGCGTTAATCCCATAGGTGGCATACTCGATGGTGCAATAGTCAAGCGTTCCGCTACCTCCACTGTAGAAGTATAACCCACCCCCGTTGGATGCACCACTCCGTGTGAATACAATCCCAGTGCCGGAACTTCCTTGGGCTGTCAACGTGCCACGGACCTCAATCCGCACACTGTTATTGAACTGCACACTAACCCCATCCTCTATGGTCAATCCACCACCCGAAGAGATGGAAGGTGAACCAGCAACGATGTAATCTAATCCGCTGAAATCACGCCACGTGCCGGTCTTGTCGCTTTGACCACCGTACACCTGAATGTCATTGTTGGTATTGCCGGAGGTGGGAATGGTGATGCCTGAACCGGGATAGGCTCCTGCCCCAATCGACAGAGGCCAGCTATTGCCTGAAATGGTGTTTCCACTGCTCAGAGTGAAGTCTCCGGTGTCGTCCATGTAAATGGCACCGTAATCGGGCGATACTCCGCCATTGCCTGTCAGGACCAGATTGTCTAAGGTGGGAGTGCTACAATCAGCCAAATGTATTCCCACTTTGGTGTTGTTGCGGATGGTGACTGCTGTGGTCAGGCTTACCCCGGGGACATTTGTCACATAGATCCCGGTGGGGTTGTTCTCAAATACATTGTTGGTATCCATAAAGGTGGGAGCTACACCACTGCCATAGAAACCATAGTAGGTGTTATCCTGGATGGTGGTGTTAGTCAGTTGCACCGTGCCGCCCGCAGCGTAAACGCCATAAGTATTGTTCCGGATAGTGGAGTTGGAAATAGAGACTGTGCCTGATAAGC
>CAZTBA010000086.1:0-1810 GCA_964611725.1 uncultured bacterium | reverse complement strand
ATACAATCCCAGTGCCGGAACTTCCTTGGGCTGTCAACGTGCCACGGACCTCAATATACACACTGTTATTGAACTGTACACTAACCCCATCCTCTATGGTCAAGGTTACTGTGGCGTTGACTGCTACATTTCCTGTAACAATGTGGGGATTATCCGCAGCATACCAGGTTGTATCACTTGCTATGGTACCTGAATGGTTGAGAGCCCACAGCGACGTTGCGTTCAGACACAGCAATACGATCGCAAAAACAGAAGCCACCAAGCCTTTATGAAGTGTGACTTCCATTCCAGGGGTGATGCTCGGAAGCTTTTTCATTTTCGCTTTATCCTTTCTTCTGATGACACCGTCAAATCTCACATTCCTGATGTGATCTGTTCTCAGGACGGTTTGGCCGTTCAAATCCGTAAACATAAGCATATCGAATCCGCGCGTACCTCCTTTGGGAAAAAGCGATCGTTTCTGGAGAGGTCCAATAGGCTGCAAATAAATGCATTATAAAGTGATTTTCATATCTTGTCAAGGTCTTTGATGCTTATCGGGGAAGCGACCGCTGAATCATTCCAGGCACAGCTCTTTAGAAACGGAAATTACTTGACTTTGAGTGAGATTTTTGTTGCGGCAGAGGGGTTGTGATAGAGGATTACAGGTATGAAGGAAAGTGGTATTATTATGGATAACGGAACATGGATTCTCGTTTCGAAAAATGGGTCCTCAGAATAGCTCTGAGGACCCACTATGAAAGAGCTTTGTTTCAGAGGACTTGATCTTATCCAGAGTCACATGATACTATCTCATCAGTACCATCTTACGCACTTCGATGAAGTCACCAGCCTGCATCCTCACGAAGTAAAGTCCGCTGGCTGACTCGTTACCATTCCACGCCACCGACCAATAGCCTGCTTCCATGGGACCTTCTGTCAACACCTGTACCTCCTGCCCAAGCATGTCATATACCGTAAGCACTACATATGAGGCTTCGGGAAGCTGATATTGGATCTCAGTGGTGGGATTGAAGGGATTGGGGAAGTTCTGAGACAGACCGAACTCCGTTGGAATAGCTTTAACCTGCACAGGCTCCGATACCCGTATTGTAACCGAGATCGGACCGTGCATAGTCCTCGTTCCATCGAAGGCGACGTCCCCCAGCTTATACCAGTAGGTGACACCGTTGGTCAGACGGGTATCGACGAAGCTGTAGGTCCGCCGGGTGGAGGTGTTCCCTGCACCTGGGATCAGCTCCGAGGTGATACGTTCGTAAGTGCCATTCTTTTCCAATGAGCGATAGATATGGAAGCCGAGGTTATCCACTTCGCTTTCTGTGCACCAGTGAAGCGTAACCTTCCCGTCGGATGTCGTTGCCGTGAAAGAGGCAAGCTGAACAGCGAGGGCCTGATCATGACCTGCGTTGGACCAGGGCGTGTAGTTTACTACACCAAGTCCCGAGTCATCGTTTTTGTCCCAGATGTTGGTCTGGATCTCAGACTCAATTACGGTTCCCCAATAGACATATTGTGCATCGACGTCTGAAGTGCCATTATAGAAATCTCTTGTACCACTGCCATAGATGTCGTTCCATTCGCTCAGATTACTGCCGAAGCTTGGCGATACCGCTCCGGAAAGATAGATGCCGTAACCCGTATTGTTGATAATATGGTTGTTTATAAAGCTCTGCGTACCCCCCGTAGCATACACGCCATTGGTGTTATTCTGGATGGTGGAGTTGGAAATAGAAATTGTGGCTGTGGAAGAGGTGTTAATACCATAGCCGGCATACTCGATGGTGCAATAGTCAAACGTTCCACTGCCAGC
>CAZTBA010000085.1:0-16980 GCA_964611725.1 uncultured bacterium | reverse complement strand
CCGCGCATGCCGAGATACTTGCTGTAGGGGCGGCGTGCGTCTATGTCGGGTCAGGGCGGCTTGACGGGTGTACGATCTACGTGACGCTCGAGCCTTGTCCGATGTGTGCCGGTGCGCTGGTCCTTTCGCGTATTGACAGGCTGGTCTTCGGCGCACATGATCCCCGAAAAGGGGCCTGTGGTTCGCTTATGGACATCGTGAGAGATGAGCGGTTGAATCACAGGCTTTCGGTGTCCTGGGGGGTCCTCGAGGATGAGAGCAGGTCGATGTTGAGCGAGTTCTTCGAGAAGCTTCGTTCCGGCGAGAGCTGAGTGGAGAGGTGCCTGAGTGGTTTAAAGGGGCGGTCTCGAAAACCGTTGTGGGGCTAATCCCCCACCCAGGGTTCGAATCCCTGCCTCTCCGCCATAGATATTTTCAGCGGAGAGATGCCTGAGCTGGCTGAAAGGGCGCGACTGGAAATCGCGTGTGGGGTCAAAAGCTCTACCGGGGGTTCGAATCCCTCTCTCTCCGCCACTTTCCAGGCGCAATTGAAGGGTTCAATCCATTATGGCTAAGATAAAGATAAGGCTTGGGAAACTCGAGGTGGAGGCGGAGCTCAACGAGAGCAAGACTGCGGCTATGATATATGATGCCCTTCCTATCGAGGCGAGGCCGAACACATGGGGGGATGAGATATATTTCTCCATCCCTGTTAAGACCGACCTTGAAGACCCCGTGGATGTAGTTGAAGAAGGTGATATCGCCTACTGGCCTCCGGGAAGCGCTTTCTGCATATTCTACGGTAGAACCCCGGCCAGTCTCGGAGATGAGATAAGGCCGGCAAGCTCCGTCAATCTTATAGGGAAGATCATTGGCGACCCGAAGTTGTTCAAAGGGGTCGCTGGCAGGGCCGGATCCATAAGTATAGAGAAAGCCTGAGCTTCAGGATAGTGTGTGGGGCAGTAGCTCAGTTGGGAGAGCGCCAGAATCGCACTCTGGAAGTCGTGGGTTCGAATCCCATCTGCTCCACTTGAACACGATAGAGGGGGATAAGCGATTGTCCCCCTTTATTTTTTTCAAAAGTATCACAAATTTCACACAAAGAAATGGGCTTAAGAATAAAGTCAACTTAAACCCCTGTAATCCTGAGTCTTAAAGAAAGAAATTGGGCTTGGCTAATATGCCTGAATTTCACAATCGTTTCACACGTGGGTTTCCCTCCTAATGCGAACCCATCGAAAGATTTCACACAACAAAGCATTATATATGAAACTCGTGCTCGCTGGCTCTGAGCAGGTCAGCGGGCTTTTCTTTTACTCCTCAAATTCCTGGATCTCATCCCAAAATTCCCCTTGAAAGAAATAGAGTAACAGCTTATTACACTTGACAGATCACCTTTATTTCCCTAAGTTGCTGTTATATTGACAATTTGGAATAAAAAAGACTATTTTCGAACATTTTTGGGGAAGATAACCTCAAGACTTAGGAATTTGGAAGGTGAAATTCGGCCAGAGACATTAGAGAGGAGGAATGAGGTTATGGAAGAGAAACCCCGCAGACGGCTTTCAGACTGTGAGTTTAATGTAGTTATCGACGGCGATAGGTTGGAAGGCAGTCTATCATGTGAAGGTAATCTGATGGTAAACTGCATATTCAGTGGAGAGATAAATTCAGGTGGGGTCGTATTCATCGGCAGAAATAGTGAAGTTAAGGCAGATATAAAATGCTTTGCTATGATTATCGAGGGCAAAGTCGATGGAAGGGTATTTGTCACCGATAGAATCGAAGTCAGGAGGGAGAGTGTTCTCTCTGGTATAATAGGGTGCAGAGTGTTGGCTATGGAGGAGAATTCCTCTGTTAAAGAATCTGGAGAGCCTATAAAGGGTGATATCGAAATATTTAAAGAGAAACGGCAGGAGCTTCTTTGAGAAATAGAATAATCAGGAATATCTCAGGTAGAAAGTGCAAATACTCATGGGTGGAGAGGTGGAGGATACGAAAATCAAACAATTCTGGAGGGTTGTTAACAAGTTCCGCAGGAAGAATAAGGTTTCCTTTGCTGAGGCATTTATCCAGGTTGGGAGAATAGAACCAGGTCTATTTAAGGCTTACTGTGAAGAGCTTGAGCGACAAAGACAGAAACAGTCTTCACCAAAACAGATATAAGGTGCTAAAAAGACAGGTTCTGACCGAGAGATCTTAAATGCTGAAATAATGTAATAACAGTATAGCCAGAACCCGTCGGGAGCCAAAATTTAGGCCCTGACTCAGTCGCAACCGAGCCAGAGCCTACGAGGGAACCAATATGCGTCCTACCATAAATATACAGGCGTAGAAATATGCGTCAAGTATACATAGAGCAAAAATATCTCAATTATTTGTAACAGGAAAGGAGGGGATAGTCATGGATAAAGGAAAACTCAAGAGGTTTTCGGATGTCAAGTTCGATGTAATCCTTGAAGGTGATAAGATGGTTGAAGGTGATATATCATGCGAAGGGAATCTGAGAGTGAGCTGTCCATTCAAAGGAGGAATAAAAACCGACGGGATTGTATTTATCACTAAAAAGGGAGAGGTTGAGGCAGATATAAAGTGTTTCGCTATGATTATCAGCGGTAAGGTCAAAGGAGGCACAATAACTGCAAACAAGATCGAAGTGAGAAGGGCAGGTGTTCTCTCTGGGAATGTGCGGTGTGATATGCTGGCTATGGAGGAAGATTCCTTTGTTACGGAATCTGTAGAGTCTACAAGAGGTGATAAATCTTTTACCAAGATGTTTGTATTTAAAGAGAGAAGAAAGGAACTTCTGGATGAGTCAGAGGAGTGAAGCCTATTGTACTTGACACATTACACTTGACGTATTATATTCAATCTGAAAGAACCTTAGAGCATATTATTGGTAGGTTGGCTGCGAACAGTTTACCACATGGTTAAACGGTTTGAACAGTAATGGTAACCAAGACACTGCGACTGAGGATATTCCCCAAAGAAGGATTCTGGCCTACCGTTGAAGCTTCTCGGAGATACCTGAACTACGCCCTACTTTATAACTCAAGACGATTCATATAGATTCCCCAGAAGATTATTACACCGAAGAAGCTGATACCTTGGATAACTACATCAGAGATGTCCCTGCTCAAAAAGCCAAAACTGTATGGAAGGCAAGAAGGAGGGAATTCTTCAGAGGAGAATCGTCTTTATCAAGCCCCAGGTGGACTTATCGACAAAGTGGAGGGCCTAAAGCTGCATAGCATAAGACTTGAAATGCTAGGGAATGAGCCAGAATCTGAACCGATCAGTCTGCATAGAACACCTTATGCGACGTTGAGTAAAGGGGGCCAACAAATGAGCTACAAGAGAAAAATTCGGACTATAACCATTATCTTGGTGGTTTGGCTGATCTGGTTTCTGCTATTTCCGAGAGATGTTGATATCAACCAAATCATAATATCATTTGGGATTATCGGACTTTACATTTGGAGCGTTATTTGGGCTTACGAAGATGCAGCGGCTCGTGGGAAACCAGGTGGTCTGGTTGCCTTGTTAGTTGCGCTTCTGGGTTGGCCTGTCAGTTTGGCCTTATGGCTCGTAATTCGTCCTGAAAGATTAGCCCCATAGAAGATAACTTATACCAATTTCCGAATTAAGGAGCTCATAAATTATCGCTCTCAGTGCTCATAGCTATCTTGTTGGTGCGGTTTGTACACTCGCTAATTGGGAAATTGGTAGTCCCCGTTTTTCAAACGCTCAACTAAAAGCCTGATCTTTTCCCTTTTCCTTTTTTCTGTGGTATGGAGTAAGCATATCTTTTGGTCATTTACAGGGGGTTCAACATGTTTAGACTCTGAGATTATCCATTCAAGCGTCTCTATTACATCCTCTATTTCTCCCATCTCACCTTTGACATCCACCCTTTCAAATATAAGTTCCGGAAAAAGAACAGGTATTTCACCTGTGTCACAGAGGATCAACCAACCGAGTGCCCTTGCCACATCATTCGTGTAGTCAAATCCACAGTATTTGTGCAGCATCCACGCAACATAGGCGTAAAGTCCCGTGGATTCAAAGATGTGAATGACGCCCCAATGAACCTTTGCATAAACGCTTCCATCAGTCCTTATCGATATATCTCTCACTGCCTGTAGAGATCTGGAAATGGTATCTGCTAAGAGGTCCTTCATAAAATCATACCTTAAAAGATGTGAGAGCTGGACGAGGCAGTAGAGTGAGTAATTGACCTGGAGTTCATGTCCGTATCTGTAATCCCAGAGGCCGTCCTCCCTCTGGTATGGGAGGAAAAAGTTCTTTATCGTGTCGAGTCCTCTCTCCAAGAGCAAATCGTCTCTCAATCTGATTCCCACAAGAGATGCATCGACAGCGCCTTCGAGCACCATGTTGAAAGGCTGAGTGAATCCTCTGTTGCTCTCCCTTACTATCCCGGGGATGAATCTCTCGACAAATCTATGTTCATCTTCCAGATACGGCCAGCTTCTCAGGAATTCCGAAATCCAGTTCAGCGCTTCTTCATCATCAAGTATGGATGCCGCATAAAACAGATTTCTCAGTGATCTTCCCTGGCTGCACAGAGACGGAGATGGTTCTTCCACCCAGAACCAGACTCCGTTGTGGAAGACAGCTCCCCTTATTGCATAGTCGATGTACTTTTCCGCAAGCTCCCGAGCCTCTGGGTCACCTGTTGCCTCGAAATAGTATGCAAACCGTGAGGATATATCCGCTGCCCCCGATGGCACAAGGAGATGCTGCCATTTTTCTGAAACATCCCAGATCGTGCCATCTTCGTCAATCGAGTATCGCCTGCGAAGATTTTCTATGTCTTTTCTCTCTATATCAAGAAGATTTTTCCAGGTTATATTTACTTCCGCACCCATGCAACCTCCTTCACATCATGTAACGTTCTTTTCGCTCACGAGCTCAGCCGACAGGCTGCTCGAGCGAGATGAAATGCAGCCGTGACGGGAATAACCCCTTTTCCCTTCCGTTTTTTGTGCCGGATATGCTCTTAGCTTTAATCATCACCTACCCAGATATTAAAACACTTTCCTCCTCAGGTCAACAAAAACTTCGGGCATTCTTACAGTTCAGAGAAACGTGGTCATCTTTCAGGAGACATTTTTCTCTTTTTACATTTTGAGAACGCCTGACATGAATATTAACAGAATAATCGGGCCATCTTGTAAATTTAAGGAGATCCTGAAACAAGTTCAGGATGACGCTAGAAGGCGGCGTTTCTGGTATACTGCTGTGGCGGATCTGGCAAACTGTCATGCCGAACTTGTTTCGGCATCTCATAAAACCAATCGTCCGTAAATTCTTGCACAGATGAATTCTTAAACTTCATGAAATATGATCGCTGTTCCATCCGTCCAAGGATACGATTATTCCCTTCCTGGTGTCTGTTTTGTGATCTTCTGCACCAACGGACAGAAATGCCCGTTTGGGCAGATAATAGACGAAAAAACGGTATTATCAGAATTACGACAAATTATCTACGATATATGGGTGGAGATCCCTCTTCATTTTCACAGTGTGATGCTAAATGAGATGGTTGTGATGCCAAACCATATTCATGGTATTATCATGATAACCGATACAAGGGCAGGGCATGCCCTGCCCCTACACGAGAATCGTAGTTTCGGGGATATACCACCTTGATCGCTGCATACCATTGTCGGTTTCTATAAATCTCCTGTAGTCAGGCTAATCAACAGAATTCAGGGAAAGTCTGACGGCTCAATCCGGCAACACAATTATTACGAGCATGTCGTCAGTAACGGTGCCGAATTGAGCCATATTCGGGAATATATCCGGACCAATCCGCTCGAATGGGATTTGGACAGGGAGAACCCACGAAATAGCTCTGCAGGCACGTTCAATGAATTGTTGTAGGGGCAGGGCATGCCCTGCCCTTAGAGAAGTTTTGTGGGATATTATAATCATCACTACCCAAAATGTTGCCCGATTATTTTCTCAACCTTCATGTGAGGCGTCTCTAAAACAGGAAAATAGGAAGCTGTTGAAAGGTGCTCAAGTAATCTCCGAAATGCTCTTGTGACTTCTCGTACCTACTATCTTGGCCTAATTCCTATATCATCCCTGGAAAAGGGTTAAAGCGCCCCTCTCCGCGAGCGGAGAGAGGACGGGGGTGAGGTTCTGTGAGCGAGCAATGCTTCGCAGTTAAATTCCTTTTAAGAATGACGACTGAACTCAGAACGCCAATTCTACACCAACAGTGGGTATAATCGGAAGCAATCTCACGACAGTGATCTTTGCCGGGTTTTCGTACAGATCGTATTGCTTGAACCAGACGTTCCTGTGGCTGTAAAGGTTGAAGATCTGGAGGTAGATCCGGGCGTTCCTTTTTTGGAGGAAACGCCATGCGAGGCTCAGATCCATCCTGTGATAGGGGGCAAGCTTGAAGGCGTTTCTCGTGCCCGGACGTATGAGATCGTTCATATTGTCTTCCTCGACATCGTGGATCGGAGGGTTTACCTCATAGCGCGCCAATGCCTTGGTGTAAGGCTGACCGGTCGCATATGTCCAGCTTGTGTTGAGTTCCAGGGTATCCGACACCTTCCAGTTAAGCACGATTTTCAGGTCGTGCCGCCGGTCATACTTGGGCGGATACTCCCGGCCACTGTTCAGTTCCGGGAAAAGCCTCCATGCCCAGGAAAGCGTATAGCCGATCCATCCGGTTAAAATTCCTGTTCTACGTTGGAGGAGGAGCTCGACCCCGTATGCCCTGCCTCTTCCCATATGAAATAAGTCACTCAGGCTCTCCACATTCCCCGCATCGGTGTTCAGCTCCGCAAGCTGGCTCAGGCCATTGTAATAGGCCTCGATATCGAGGCTATAGTTTTTCCCCGGATTCCAGGATGCCCCGGCTATGTACTGTATGGCACGACTTGGCTTTACTTCATTGTCTATAGGAAGCCAGAAATCGGCGAAGGGGAGGAATTCACTGGGGCTTATAAGGTTGATCCACTGGTAATACAGTCCGGATGCTCCCTTGAGCGATATATCAGGGGTCAGGTGATAACGAACGTCCAGACGGGGTTCGGCTCTGAAATAACGGCCTTTCGAGAAATAGTTTCCGCGCAGCCCGAGATCGATATTCCAGAGGGGAGATGGCTTCCATCTATCCTGTATGTAAGCTGCCAGATAGTTGGTATCGAAGTCTTTCCCAAGCTCCGCTATAGTCCGATCGTTGAAGTTAAGCGAGAGGTTAAAACGGTATCTCGTCCCCCAGAATCCGAGCTTAAGGGAGTGTTTGTTGCTGACAAAATAATCGAGATCGCCCTTTATCGATACATCTGTTATACTGTTCTTGGCACTGACCCTGTCTTCTTCATCTTCAAAGAGGAATTCAGCACCGAATCTGCTTCCGGCGAAGATGATATTGGAATAAAGACGGCTTCCATACAGGTGTTTCCATATGGCACTGAACGTGCGGTTTCCCCAAAAGATCTCGGTTGCCATCCGGGAGTCGTCTTCTTCTGTCTCAAAACGAAGGTTATCCTTTCCCATATATCCGCTAATGCTCAGCTTATCGCCACTCTGGAAACCCTGATTCAATTTGAAGTTGAAATCATAGAAATAATAGCTCGGAAGTTCGTCATCTTTACTCAGACCGAAAAGCCCCAGATTCTTTGACGCGGACAGCATCAGGTCCAGATATGTCCTGCGCCCTGCAATCATCCATGACCCGCCTTCCCAGGGAGTCGGCCCCTCGAGGAGGCCCCTGCTGCTTACGGCCCCGAGTGATGCGCTGCCGGAGGTCCTCTGGCGGTTCCCCTCCTTGTTTATTATTTCGAGCACGGAACCGATCCTCCCACCGTATTCGGCCGGGAATCCGCCTTTGATGAGACTGACGCTCTTTATGGCATCTGTGTTGAAGGTGCTGAAGAAACCAAAGAAGTGGGAGGGATTATAGACCGTGATACCATCCAGAAGGATCAGGTTCTGATCCGGACTCCCCCCGCGGATGTAGAGCCCGCTCGATATTTCCGAGCTGGCCTTGACTCCCGGGAGCAGTTGCAGTGCCCGGAAGAGATCTACCTCCATGGTAGCGGGGATGCGGCGTATCTGGTGTACAGGAAGCCTTATCGTACTTGCTTTCTCCCCGGGCCTTTCTTCGAACCGTTTCGCCTCGACGGATATCGGCTCCATCTTTTGAAGCTCCACTTCCAGTCGGAAGTCGACCTTCACTTCCACACCTGGTATAACCTCAACAGAACGGGCGGCGGGTCGACATCCCGCATAAAGGGCGCTTACCTCCCAGGTCCCGGGCGGGACCTCCGGGATAGCGTAATATCCCGAGGTGTTCGTCATTGACCCGATCCCAAGCTCCTCGATCATAACGCTGGCGTAGGGTAAAAGCTCTCCGCTGCCCATGTCAGTTACATACCCGTGAACTGTCCCATTTTGGCTTCCCCCGGAGGAGCCGATCGCAGAGATCGGATACAGGACAGCCAGCAAAAATGCCATAAAACGTAGGGTGGACATTTATCTCGATCCGTCTATTAAAAGGTTTGCTTTCTCTCTGAATATAGCTTATTTTTTGATCGGTTTCCATATGAAATTCATTCAATAAACCTTTCCTTTACGCCAACCTGCAGCGGAGGAAAGCCTACTTTTTGTTGGGCGTTTTCGCTGAGATAAAGGTGTAAGTTCTCCACGGGATTTTCGGCTTGACATACGGGTTTCCCAGATTTATGTTTTCACACAGTGGGCATAGATTTGACCCGGGAACAGACCAGAGGGGGGAGTATGAAAGGAGAACTGAAAGTTGGGATTGCAGGGAAAAGGGGCGCAAGCTTCATAGCGGGGTTCAGGTCCGTGACCGAGACTGAGGTCACAGCTTTCTGTGAGATTGACAGGGGAGTGCTAAACAGTGTAGCCGAACGTCACGGGATCGAGAGGAAGTATCTTGATTACGAAGAGATGCTCGAGGACGATATAGATATTGTGGTTATCGGAACTCCTATGCACCTCCATGTTCCCCAGTCCGTTATGGCCATGGAGAAGGGGAAGCACGTTATGAGTGAGGTGACCGCTGCTGTTAGCTTCGAACAGTGTTACACACTTGTGGAGGCGGTCAGAAAAACCGGTATGAAGTACATGATGGCCGAGAACTACTGTTATATGAAGCCGAACGTCCTCGTGAGGAGCATGGTCGAACACGGGCTCTTCGGCGAGATCTATTTCGGGGAAGGGGAATACGTCCACGATGTCAAGGGTCTCCACCATGATAAGGATGGCAGGCCGACCTGGAGGTATACCTGGCAGGTGGGTGTAAACGGATGCACATATCCGACCCACAGCCTTGGACCTGTGCTCCAGTGGTTTGGCGAGAAATTGAATCGCCTGAGCTGCATAGGGACCGGCGTGCACACCGATCCGGAGCATGTGAATGAGGACAGCACCCTTATGTTCTGTAAGACCGACAGCGATGCGCTCATAAAGGTGCGTCTCGATATGCTCTCAAACAGACCGCACAATATGACCTATTACTCCTTGCAGGGAACGAAGGGATGTTATGAGGCCCCGCGAGGCTTCGGGGACGGACATAAGGTATGGCTTGCGGATTACTGCAAAGATCCAAACGAGTGGAAGTCCCTATGGGAGTTCGAGGAAGAGTTCCTCCCAGACATATGGAAGAACCCCCCTGAGGAGGCACTCAAGGCAGGACACGGGGGCGGCGATTATTTTGTGGTGCGTGACTTCGTGGACAGTATAGTGAAGAATGTCAGCCCTCCCATAGACTTATACAGGGCGCTCGATTTCACGGTGCCCGGGCTTGTCTCGGAGGAGTCGATAAACCGGGGTGGCGTCTGGCTCCCTGTGCCCGATTTCAGGAACTGGGACGGGAGAAGTCCCATATATTGAGCTACAAAAGTTGGGCGTCAGCCCCCGATGATATCAATCGTGTACAGGCGGGTGCATAAGGAGGTTTGAAAATGATAGTCGAAAAAGTCCTGGGCAAGCTTCCCATCAGATCGGATTTCGCGAAGTTAATGGTGGGTTCGATTCTGACAGCCTTGGCAATTTCTCTGGGTATGGTTGGCATATTGAGATTGTTTGGCTTTTCAATCAATCCCGTCATTCCAGCGGGATTCGCTGCGGTTGGGGCAGCCATTTATGCGGCAAGAATGCGGGAATAAGGGCAAGCTGTTTCGTTAGGGAGTATAGTGATCATAGCCTTCAATCCGTTAAACCAACGATTGGGAGGACTGAGATGTCGGGTTTTACAGCGATCGATCTGCACAGATATTGCAATTTCGGGTTCTCAAACGTGAAGCTCGGTGGGAGGTGGCTCTGGAAGGAGGGAGAGAAGTCCGAGCTTGCGGGTCTTCCGATCGGTAAGCAGAAATTCTACGGGATACCGTTCCTTATACCCGATCCTTCGAAAAACGATGGCAAGGGATTGGTAGTGCTTGCCAGAAGAAAGGGTCTCCCCCAAAGGGTTACCATACCTATAGGGAAGAAGGCAGCTTACGTCATAATCGCCCATTTCTCCGATATGTCCAACACTGCTGAAAGCGAGATGTGGGGGGCCGTGAACCCCGGAGAGCATATGGCCGATTATGTGTTCCACTTTGGCAATGGGAAATCGGTATCTCAACCTATAAGGAGGCGTTTCGAGATAAGCGACTACGCCCATGGGTGGGGGCAGCTACCCTTCAATTCGAGGTCGCACAGCAGACATGTGCCGGCAGATCAACCGGTCCCATGGGGTCGGAAGCAGACCGGCGTCTCCGGGGGAGATTACGGCCCCCGCGTCAAATACTGGCTCTACTGCTGGCCCAATCCGGAACCCGATGAGAAGATAGTCGAAATAGAATTTGCAGCTACGGGTGGCGATCCGATCGCCGTCACAGCCATAACCCTGGGGCATGAGGGCGAACACCCCTTCCAGCACGATGGCCGTAAGGCGGTGAGGGTCGATTTTACCGGGAAAGAGGCAAGGGCTGAGTGGGATGTGGATGTTGAGATGGACCGAGGGGTGGTCGTTAAGGTGTCTCCCCTTCATGGCAGGCCTGAGGACTTCATAAATGCCCCCTTAAAGGGCTGGGGAGAGAAGCGTCCGCAGAAGCTAACCCGTAAATCGACCTACGTAGAGGCCTACGGGGTTCCATCCGCCGAGCTTAAGCTGAAGACAAAGGATGGCGAGAGATCTGTAAGGTGGGGCGATATATTTGAGGGTAGCGGTGCAAAATCCTCCGATGGTGTCGTGAAGGTGGGTCCCCTTTACGGAGATAAGACCTGGGTACATGCGGAGGTTGCCGACGCATCCACCGGAAAACCGACCCCGGTGAGGGTCCATTTCAGGGGCCCCGGCGGCGAGTACATAGCTCCATATGGACATCAGACCGACGTCAATCCGAACTGGTTCGAGGACGTCGGCGGGGATCTACTTTTAGGCGGGATGGCATATGCCTATGTAGATGGCAAGTTCCAGATAGAGCTTCCCGTGGGTCCGGTCTATGTCGAGATTGTTAAGGGCTTCGAATACAGGCCTGTGAGAAAAAAACTCGAGATAAAGAAGGGACAGCGCACGCTTAAACTCCAGATCAGGCGCTGGACGGACATGAACGAGCTCGGCTATTACAGCGGCGATACGCATGTCCACTTTATCTCCACGCAAACCGGGCTACTTGAAGCGAAATGTGAAGGTATAAACGTCGCCAACATACTGGCGGCTCAATGGGGCAAGCTTTTCACAAACGTTGAAGACTTTACAGGAGCGCCGAGCGGCGTTTCCACCGATGATACGATAATCTATGTCAACAGCGAGAACCGTCATCATGTGCTCGGACATCTTATACTCCTGGGGCTTAAGGAACCGGTTTTCCCACTGAGCAGCGGTGGAGCCGATGAGGCATATCTCGGTGATCCGAACGAGGTGACTTTAGCGGACTGGTGTGACCGCTGCCACGAACAGGAGGGTCTCGTTGTGGCGCCGCATTTTCCGAATCCCCACTGCGAGCTCGCTGCAGATATAGCCCTGGGGAAGATAGATGCCGCTGAGATAAGACCTTCGGTCGGTGGTATGAACAACTATGCCCTCGGTCAGTGGTACAGGTACCTCAACCTCGGATACAGGCTCCCCTGCGTCGGCGGCACGGACAAGATGGTGAACACGGTCCCTGTCGGAGGGATAAGGACATATGCCTGCATCGGCAGGGGCCAGCCCTTCACCTACGTCAACTGGTGCGAGGCTATACGCAGCGGCCGTAGCTTCACGTCCACTGGCCCCCTTATATCTCTTTCGGTCGACGGTCTCGGGCTTGGAGACACGATACAAATGTCCTCCTCCGGAGGGACCGTCGAGATCGAGGCAGAGGCTTCCTGCGCCCATCCCCTCGAGAGGCTCCAGATAGTACAGAACGGCAGGGTTGTCCTGGAAGCATCCGCACGGAAGGGCTCGGGGAAGATATCGCTCAGGGAAAAACTCTTTGTAGATAAAAGCTGCTGGATCGCTGCTCGCTGTTGGGGGATGGCTCAACCTTGGTCGCTTTCTGCCCACACCTCGCCGATCTATGCCTACCTCGATCAGAGCGAGATCTTTTCACCCGCGGATGCTACCTATATGCTTACCTTGATAGAGGGGGGCATCACCTGGGCAAAGAACATCGGAGTTTTCAGGGATGAGAAGAAACGCCTCGAGATGATAAAGCTCTTCGAGGCTGGGAGAGAGGCGATACACAGTAAGATGCATGAACGTGGACATGAACACAGCCACTGAAATCCGAGTGAGAGGGACCGTTATGGGAAAATCTGTCTCTATAATTGTGGTTTTAGCGCTTGTGGTGATGTCTGGGATTGAATGCAGCAAAGAAAAATCAACCGATCCTGAGGAGACGGAAGGGGCTTATTCGATCCCTTTAGCTAGCTCCTTTGAGAAATCCTTTGACTTCTCAAAGCGAGAACTCGTGAAAGACTTGGGAGGTGATATAGCGGCTGTCTTCAGCAGTTCACTGGAAGAAGTAATTATAGATGCTCTGTCTCCTGCAAGGATAAGAGACATGGGGACAAGCGACTTCTACGAAAGACTGGATTTCGATCCTGAGGACCCGAATCGGATTGTTGCCTCAATCGGACGCTACTATGCCGTGAAGACGAAGGAAGGGGATTACGCAAAGTTTTACATAGTGGAAGCCACTATTGATGAGATGGTTATGGACTGGTGGTACCCAATATGAGATCTGCTGTATCAGATCGGCTTAATAAGTAAGGGAGGTGATTCGATATGTGTAGAGCGAAACTATCGGCTGCAGTTGTCTTGTCGTTCGTTATTGCAGTTGCAGTTGCGGGAGTTCCGGCTGCTCAAGGGACCGACTCCCTTGTGGTGACAAGGGCTGCAATATGTGTTAACATCGAGGAGCGTGAGCCGGTAGGTGCCGATACCACGTTCTCCAAGGATGTCGGCGCACTCTATTGCTTCACCCAAATTGAAGGTGCGAAGGATTCGACGGCAGTCGAACATGTATGGTATTACAAGGGTGAAGAGGTGACGAGGGTGGCGCTCGCGGTGAAAGCTGCACGCTGGCGGACATGGAGCTCCAAGAAGATCATGGAGACATGGACCGGCCCCTGGAGCGTGGAAGTGCTCTCCGCTGAAGGGGACATCCTGAAAAAGCTTAACTTTAAGGTGAAATAAATACTGTATGGGGATCGGGTGGCCTTTAAACCCGGTTCCCATATTACATCTCCGAGTTTTTATAGGGGAAGCTTACTATGAAAAAGCTTATGAAAATCGGGGTTTTCCTAAGTGTTTTCTTTGCCCTAGTTTCCGAGGAGAAGGTTATGGCACAAGAAGAACCATCTTTATCCGAATGGCTTGACTCGATGAGGACCGGGGTGTACCGCCCTTTCGTAGTAATTGGCTCCGAAAAACTTGACTTGAAATACAGAGATCCCGAAACGGAGACGGAAACGGAAATCTCCGCTATGCAATATGATCTCGAGTTTACCTATATAGGAATAGAGGGAAGTCCGCTCACGGGTGAGGCCCGCCTCTTCTACCCCGAAGGCGCTGAGGGGGAAATCCCGCTTATAGTTGACATACACTACGAGATGGGAGCCGGTGGAGCGGCGGAGTTCCTGAGGTTCGGCTGGATGGTCCTTACGCCTCGCTACCTTCGATTTGATCACGGGGCAAACCTCGTCGGGGATGGGCTCAACATCTCCATACAGCTTCCTCAGCTTGCGAAGAGGATCCCATATGTGGACCAGACGAGGATCGGGCTAATAGGTGGGAGCGCAGGGGGATATCAGACCCTTATGGTATGTGCGGAGATCTTTCCCGTGACCGCAGCGGTTGCGAACGCCCCTCTTGTGAACCTGACGTATAATCTCCTCTATTCGAAAAATGCCCGCTTCAACGATGGCCTTAAGCCCGAGGAGATGCCGGTCCCAATAGTGAATATAGTTAAAATAGTTGCCGATGGGACGATCAAACTCCTGGGCAAGGATAAACCAGGCGACGAGAACTGGAGGGCAGCATCGCCCGTTCACCTTGTTGATTTCATAACTAACCCTGTCCTCATACCTTGCAGCACAGCCGATATACTCGTGCCCATAGACCAGTTCGGGGAGGAATTCATAAAGAAACCGGCACCGGGCGATTTTCCCGAGGGCTTCGAGTTCGACCTCGAGGCGTTCGTCCCCGAGGGTGAGGCGAGGGTAAGGCTCATGGATGTGCTCCCGAAAGATGATGCTGAAGTGTTCGCGGTGGAAGTTCCGGAGGACGCACCCCTCCAGCCGAAATTTCCTCCTGAAGAGTCCGAAGAGCCTGAAGAAAAGCCAGAGCCGCCGTTTTTAGCCCCCCGTTTCAGCGAGAAAGCACGCTTCTCTCTCATGGTATATAATGAGGGGGCACCGACCCCACGCTGCACGCATCTGAAATACCAGCACAAAGGACGATTCAGCGATTTCTTCGTCTACCACTTCTCCAAAAAGGATAGACTCCCTAAGTCGGTATTGACATACCAGAAGCTCGTAAGGCTTATGGAGAGGATAGCTGATGACGAAAAGATCAAAATGTACGATAGGAGGAGGGAAGCCGAAACTCCGATGCACCGCAGGAATAAGCTCCCTCTGGAGAAGTGGGATGTTGTGTCCGGACTCCATGTATTCACCGATGGTGGTAAGGATAGTGATAAGCTCAAGCACCTGAAGAAACTCTACTCGAAACTGCCTGACGATCTCAAAAACCTCGATCTTTGGGAGGAGCCCGAAGAGGAAGGCGGCGTTAGAAAGCGTATAGCGAGTTTTGAGGATGAACCGATCGCCGGCATGCTCTACCACAGGGCGGCAGTCCTATACTCCTTCGGTGATAAGGAGCTTTCAGAAAAGCTTGGTATGAAACTCCTGGAAGATTGGAAGGGAACAGCTTACGCCGAGCGTTATATGGAGGGGTTCGGAGGGATTTAAGATATCTTTTGACATCTTGAGACCATTCTATCTGCGGTGAAAATGACGAACCGTCGATGATACTGTCGAAGGGTATTGTTTTAAGGAAATAAAGCTGCAAACGATGGTAATTAGTACCTCGTTTTTTGCCCAAACTTCGGCAAAATTATGTGATTTCCCCATAACATTGCCGCAGGATTTTCTCTCCGGGCAAATCACGTAGGATCAGCTTTATTTCAAATATACGGCGTCACTCAAATAGCAGGACAAATTCGTCAAATATTTCTCTGTGAAAATGATTGATCATTTCTTTCTTCATAAGTTCCAGTGCATCAGGTGGCTTAAGTTTTTTCTTGTAAGGGCGTTCGGACGTTAATGCATCATAAACGTCAGCTATGCTACAAATACGTCCATAGGGGTGAATATTGTAACCTTCGAGCCCTTGAGGATATCCTGTACCATCCTCCCTTTCATGATGCTGCATAACGATGACTTTACACTCCTCACTTAGCTGATTTGCTTCAGAGAGGATTTTGTATCCTTGATATGGATGGGTTCGCATCTCAGCCATCTCATCATCGGTCAGTTTCCCCCGTTTATTAATGATGGCAGAATTCACATTGACCTTACCTATGTCATGCAGAAAAAAGCCTGCCCCCAGTTCTTGCATGTTGTGTAAATGTGAGCTCTTAAACAGGGCCTTTGACAGTAAAATGGACAACACTCCAACGTTTACGGAATGGGTATATGTATAGAAATCGTGGGAAGTAATACTGAGGAGGTAAAAAGATGTTTCGTCATCAGCGAGGATAACATCAACTATATCGGAAATTCCTTCTTTGAACTCTTTGATATTTTGTGTTGTAGGGCTACTCAGTAATTTGTTCATTATATCAATAGAGGATTCATAAATGAATTTCGCCCTTTTTTGAGGTGGCAAGCTCTTGTCGTTGATAACACTCCTGAACTTTTTTGGTAGGAGTCTTTCAGGTTCCCACTTCTTGGGAACTGGCAAACGGACATCAACATCACTTATCGTCTCTACATTTTCAACAGCCTCACAGCCTTTATCTGTATCAATCACCACATTAGCAATACCACTATCGATGATCTTCTTAATCTGTTTTTCAGAATCAATTCTGAATTTGCCTCTCAGAAAAGGGTGTTTAAACCACGATAGCGGGAGTATAACATACATCCCAATCTTGAGGTCATTTGCCTTTATAGTTTTAAGCATTGAGAAAACCTCACCCAAATAGATTCAACCATTTGGCATTGATTTACCCTGTGAGATAAGCATTCACGTCTTTTCTATCATTTCAAAACTACATTAAAGAATTCTATCTCTTAACGACGAACCGAGTCACGGTTTGGCTCAGGGAGGGAACTACAGTGTTTTACAGGCGCATTATAAAACGACTATCTCCTTCTGTCAAGGTTTTTCCTGGAGCCTTTAGCCAAGGCTGAGGTGAGGGTAGAGCTCATGGATGTGCTCCCGAAGGATGATACTGAAACGCTTGGTGTGAATTACCAGTCAATTAAGTCTGCAAAAGCGAGTGGTGAGCG
>CAZTBA010000084.1:0-17222 GCA_964611725.1 uncultured bacterium | reverse complement strand
TACAGGCACGTTCGATGAATTGTTGTAGGGGCAGGGCATGCCCTGCCCTTAAAGAAGCTTTTTAGGATATTATAATCATCACTACCCAAAATGTTGCCCGATTATTTCCTTCATCCGAAGTATCTCTACAGATGAACACCTGAAAAGGCAATAGCGACTGAAAATCCCAGGTACCATAAGCAGAAGCCCTAAAACATCACTGAAACGTGCTCACCGGCAGGAGATGAAAGAGATTTTTGTGGAATTCTGAGGGGGCTCAGTGATCCAAATATAGAGGTCCGGCAACATGCTTTTCACTTGATTTTCCACGTGGGTATTTGTATATTATGCACACCATAACGGGCCTCAGATAAATGGGAGTTTGGTTCCGTAAATCACTTAAGACCAAGGACGAGAACACTGTTGGGCCTGCATTATGAAGACTGTTGTAGCCTGGCAGAGCATAAGGCTGGGCCGGATAGGCCGATGCCGGTATCCATAGAGGTTCCTATAGAGGGGTCACTTATGGATATTGAGCCATCGCAGTCCAAGCCAGCATTTAAGCATACAAGAGAGATAATAACTTCTATGGCCGTGCTAGACGGGGAGGTAGCGGTGCCCTGTTACCCGCAATCCGCTACAGCGGGGTTTAATTCCCTATCCGAGGCCTCTCCATTTCAGGATGTACCTCAGGAAAGTGGCGTTGATGGTCAGGTCCGACGCAACTGGAAATCGCTAAACCCCGTCAGGACCGGAAGGTAGCAGCGGTAGGCGAAACCTCCTGTGTGCCGTGGGGCAACCTGGCCGGAGCAGGCTGCCTGGGGGATGCCTGGGTTGGAAGGTCGAAGATGGGTGCACGGCCGTTTTTATTTTTATCGGGGTGGCTTATAGATGTCATATGTGGTTATAGCGAGGAAGTGGCGGCCAGGTACTTTCGATAGTGTCCTGGCGCAGGGGCATGTCACCCAGACCCTCAAGAATGCCATATCCTCAGGAAGGATTGCCCATGCCTACCTTTTCTCGGGTCCCAGGGGTGTCGGAAAAACTACGACCGCAAGGATTCTTGCCAAAGCGCTTAACTGCGAGAACGGACCGACGCCCGAGCCATGCGGGGAATGCGCTCGATGCCGTGAGATAGCCAATGGGAGAAGCCTCGATGTCCTCGAGATAGATGGCGCCTCCAACCGCGGCATAGATGAGATAAGGGATCTCAGGGAGTCCGTAAACTACGCCTCATCGGAGTCGAGGTATAAGATATATATCATCGACGAAGTCCATATGCTCACCCCGGAGGCCTTCAACGCGCTTTTGAAGACCCTCGAGGAACCCCCCAGACACGTGATTTTCATATTTGCCACGACGGCACCCCATAAAGTTCCCGCGACGATACTCTCCCGATGCCAGCGCTTCGATTTCAGAAGGATACCAGCCGAAGATATTGCACGCAGCCTCCGTGAGATCTGCGAACACGAGAACTTCAAGGCGGACGACGATGCCCTGTTGACCATAGCGAGGCGAGCTGATGGCGCGCTCAGAGATGCCCAGAGCATGCTCGACCAGGTCCTCGCGTTCGGGAGCGGAAAGGTCGACCTCGAGACGGTGAAAGCCGTCACGGGGATAATTGGCCGGGAGATTTTCTTCGATCTTACCGATGCGGTCCTTCAGAAGGATTCTGGAAAGGCGCTTGAAATTGTCGGAAACTTCATCGATAGCGGCGGCGATATCGAAGAGTTCGTAGGTGGCATTCTGGAGCACCTGAGGAATATCCTCCTTGCCAAGGTTAAAGGCGGGGCGGACAGCATAGGGGTCCCGGCGGATGAGAAGAAAAGGTACGAGGAGGTCGCCAATGTCTTTTCGGAAGAGGATCTCCTCAGAATGATAAATATAGTCACCGACCTTGTTATGAACATAGGCAGGAGCGTCTATCCCAGGTTTCACCTCGAGATGACAGTCGTCAAACTTGCCAAACTTGAATCGTCGGTGCTTTTGAGCGAGATCCTTGAGAAACTAAGCGAGGCGGAAGGGAACCCCGAAAAACCCTCCGCAGGACCTGTTGCTGCCAAAAACAGGTCTCAAGGGAAAGTAGAGGAAAAGGGCCCCTCAAAAGTGATTGAGGAGGCGATCGAGAAGCTTCCGCTTACTTTCGAGAATGTGCTCAGCAGATGGGATAATGTGATCTCCGAGTTAAGGAAAGCTAAGGGCACCATCGGTTCTTTCCTCTCCGAAGGAACTCCCATTGGACTTTCCGAGGGCATGCTCGAGATCTCCTTCAAAGGAAATGCCTCCTTCCATATAAGCTACCTTATGAGGAGAAAATCCGAGATTGAAGAAGTGCTGGGGAAATTCTTCGATAAGAAAGCAGTGATTAAATTTTTGTCTGAGCAGGGCCGGGAATCTGAAAGTGAAGCCGGGAATTCCTCCCGGAAGACGAAGGCTTCGAAGGACAGGCTCCTTGAGGGGATTTTATCCAAGGAGCCTATGGTCAAAATGCTTGTGGACACTTTCGATGGAGAACTTCTAAAATGATGGGTAAGATGCCAAAAGGTTTCGGAAACATAATGAAACAGGCGCAGAAGCTGCAGCAGAAAATGGAGGAAGTCCAGTCTGCTCTCGAAGAAATGGAAATCGAGGCATCCTCGGGCGGAGGAATGGTCACCGCCGTCGTTAATGGCAGACAGGACCTGCTGGGAATCAAGATAGATCCCAGCGTGGTTGATCCGGAAGATGTCGAGGTCCTGGAGGACCTGATCGTGGCTGCTATCAGGAAGGCTGTGGACGATTCGAGGAAAGTAGCCGAAGAGGAGATGAAGAAGGCCACGGGTGGAATTATGCCGGACATGGGTGGTCTCAAGATCTGAGGAGAAGACATGGAGTTCGAGGCCGGTTCCTTCGATCGACTTGTTGCCGAGTTTTCAAAGTTTCCCGGGATAGGCAGGAAGACTGCACAGCGGATGGCCTTCTACCTTATGAAGGCTGACAGGGAGGAAGCTACCTCTCTTGCGAGGGCGATAGAGGAACTCAAGGAAAACATCCGCTACTGCTCCGTATGCCACAACATTACGGAGTCTGACCCATGTCGTATCTGTGCCAATCCCGGAAGGGACAGGTCCACTATCTGCGTCGTTGAAGAGCCCAGCGATGTCTATTCCATAGAAAGAACAGGGCAGTATAAGGGTCTATATCACGTTCTCGGCGGAGCCCTCTCCCCCTTAGACGGAGTAGGCCCGGATGATCTCAGGATAAAGGAATTGATAAAGAGGCTTGAGGGGGAACAGGTGCAGGAGGTCATCCTCGCTACGAATCCGGATACCGAGGGTGAAGCGACCGCTACCTATCTTTTTCGGCTGATAGGACCTCTGGGCATTAAAGTGACCCGGATAGCAAGGGGCATACCCGTCGGAGGTGATCTCGAGTTTGCCGATGAGGTAACCCTGGCGAGGGCCCTTGAGGGACGTAAGGAGCTTGGTTAGCTTTTACTATACAAGGAGGTAGAGGATGTCCGAAAAAATGATCGAGGTCAGGTGGCACAGCAGGGCGGGCCAGGGAGGTGTGACGGCTTCGAAAGTGCTTGCGGAAAGCGCGCTGGCTTCAGGGAAATATGTTCAGGCTATGCCGGAATACGGCGCTGAGAGGGAGGGCGCCCCTATAAAGGCATACACCAGGATAAGCAACGATCCGATACTCCCCCATACCCAGATAACCGATCCCGATATAGTAATCGTCCTCGACGATTCGCTCCTGTCCGTAGAGGATGTCACGAGCGGGCTTGCCGAGGGAGGGTCGGTTATAATCAATACCCCAATCGATCCATCGGAGGTCAGGCTGAAGCTTAAAATGAAGGATGGCAAGGTCGCGACGATCGATGCAACCAAGATATCAATGGACTGCATAGGACGGCCGATACCTAACATGCCAATGATCGGCGCGCTTGCGAAGATAAGCGGCCTTATACCGGTAGACATGGTTATAGAGGATTTCAAGAGCAAATATGGCTCAAAATTCAGCCCTAAGATCGTTGAGGGTAACATAGAAGCTATAAAGAGGGCTTATGAGGAGGTAAAAATAGGATGAGCAACGAGAAACTTCCTAAATATAACGAGCTTCCGATAGGTGGGCTTATAACTGAAGCAGGCAATGCCGTGGAGTATGAAACCGGTACCTGGAGGACCTTCAAACCGGTGTTCGACAAGGATAAATGTATAAACTGCTTCAACTGCTGGACACACTGCCCGGACTCTTCGATTCTCCTGGAGGATGAGAAAGTAGCAGGTATCGACTACAAGCACTGCAAGGGCTGCGGTATCTGTGCGGAGGTCTGCCCTCCGAAAGCTACTGCTATAACTATGGTCAAAGAATAGAAAACTGAAAACTCCAGTTTCAGCTTGGAGGTAGATATGGAAAGGAAAGCAATGACAGGCAACGAAGCCGTTGCCTACGCTATGAAACAGATAAATCCCGATGTTGTGGCTGCGTATCCTATAACGCCACAGACAAGCCTGATGCAGAGCTTTGCCAACTATGTGGCGGATGGCGATGTGGATACGGAGCTGATCCTCGTGGAATCCGAACACAGCGCGATGAGCGCCTGTGTCGGTGCTTCCGCTGCGGGCGCCAGGGTGATGACCGCTACCAGTGCTAACGGACTTGCGCTTATGTGGGAGATCGTCTACATAGCCGCTTCAACGAGACTGCCTATAGTTATGCCTGTGGTCAACAGGGCGCTCTCAGCACCCATAAATATACTCTGTGATCACTCCGACACCATGGGGGCGAGGGATTCGGGTTGGATACAGCTCTTCAGTGAGAACAGCCAGGAGGCCTACGATAATGCCATACAGGCTATCAGGATCGCCGAACACCCCGAGGTCCTGACCCCCGCTATGATAACCCTCGATGGCTTTATAATAAGCCATGGACTCGAGGTGGTCGATGTCTGCGAAGATAACGAGATAAGGGACTTCGTAGGTGAATACAAACCGGCATATAGCCTGCTCGATCCCGAAAACCCGATAACCTTCGGCCCGATTGACTTCTCCGATTTCTACTTTGAGCATAAGAGGGATCAGGTAACCGGGATAGATAAGTCGATCGATATAATACCCGAGATAGGGAAAGAGTTCGGAGAGGCCTTCGGAAGGGCATATGGCCTCATAGAACCCTACAAGCTCGATGATGCGGAAGTCGCAGTAGTCGCGCTCGGCTCTACGGCCGGGACTGTTAAGTTTGTCGTTGACAACCTCAGGAAGGAGGGGTTGAAAGTTGGACTCCTCAAGATAAGGTCCTTCCGCCCGTTCCCTTCTGAGCTTATAGCGGATGCGCTTAAGGACGTCAAAACCGTTGCGGTTATGGACAGGTCGATGTCCCCCGGAACCGGAAGCGGCCCGCTTTTCATTGAGATCAAATCTGCCCTTTACAACACGGATTTGAACGTGATTGACTACATCTACGGTCTCGGTGGAAGAAATATAACGATAGAGGAAGTAGAGAGGGTTTTCAGGGAAGCCCTCAATACCGCCAAGACCGGAAAGGTTGAGAAACCCGTGACGTATCTTGGTGTCAGAGAATAATAGCTTTTTCGGATAGAGGAGGTTATAGATGCCTAGACTTAAGGAACTTGTTAGAAGACCTGAGCTTCTGAGCGGGGGACACAGGCTCTGCCCCGGGTGCGGGGCCCCGATACTGGTCCGCCTTGCGCTGAGATGCACCGAGTCAAGTCTGGTCTGTGGAGTTGCAACCGGATGCCTCGAGGTCTCCACAACCACTTTCCCGTATACCGCATGGAGGTGTTCGTTCATCCATAACGCGTTTGAGAACGCTGCTGCTACCGTAAGTGGTGCAGAGACCGCCTACAGGGCGCTTAAGAAGAAGGGGAAGGTTAAGGGCGACTTCAAATTCATAGCGTTCGGCGGGGACGGTGGCACCTACGATATAGGTCTCCAGTCGCTCTCGGGTGCCCTGGAACGGGGTCACAATATGCTCTACATATGCTATGATAACGGAGCATATATGAACACCGGGATACAGAGGTCCGGTTCGACCCCGCTCGGCGCGAACACAACCACATCTCCCGTCGGAAAGGTACATAAAGGGAAAGAACAGGTACAGAAGGATCTTACGGCTATCGCTGCTGCCCATCATGTCCCTTATGTGGCTCAGGCCTCGATTGGTAACTGGCGTGATCTCACGAATAAAATCGAGAAGGCATTGGATATTGAAGGACCGGCCTTCATCAACGTGCTTGCCCCCTGTCCGAGGGGATGGCGCTATCCTGGCTCAAAGACGATAGAGATAGCGAAGCTGGCGACTGATACCTGCTGCTGGCCGCTCTACGAGGTCGAGGATGACGTCTGGAAGATCAACTACAAGCCTAAGGAGAAACTTCCCGTCGATGCATGGCTTAAGCCGCAGGGAAGGTTCAAACATGTCTTCGAGCCGGAGAACGAATGGCTTTTGAAGTCGATACAGGAGAGCGTCGACAAGCGCTGGGAAGGCCTCCTGAAGAGGGTCGGGGGGGCCTGACATTCCGGTAAGGATGAAACTGCCTGCCAAACTCGCTGCCTCGGGGCTGCTATCTGGGTACTGTCCATTCGCCCCTGGGACGGCGGGAAGCTTGCTCGGGCTTCTGATATTTGTGCTTATTCAGGGGATTCCGAGGGCCGCATGGCTTTCCGTAACTGCGGCAACCTTTTTCCTCGGGATCCCTGTTTCCTCATATGCCGAGAAAGTCTGGGGAAAAGACTCTCCCAGGATAGTCATAGATGAGATCGCTGGTTTCTGGATAACCATTTCCATAGCAGGTAACTCTGGCCTCTCCGTCTTTATCGGATTTCTGCTTTTCAGGTTTTTCGATATCGTAAAGCCGTTTCCGGCCAGGATGTCCGAGAGACTTCCCGGCGGCTGGGGAATTATGGTCGATGACCTTATAGCTGGCATATATGCGGGTGTATCCACAAGGATCATTGTAAGATTTATAACGATGTGGCTGGGAGGATAGCTCTGAAAGCTGAGATCTTAACCATAGGGGCTGAAATACTTCTCGGGCGGACGGTAGATACCAACTCCGCTTTCATAGGACGTTGCCTCGCCGATATAGGTGTGCCTGTAAGCTTCATAACGTCCGTTGGGGATGTGAAGGAGGATATAATCGGAGTACTCGAGAAGGCCCTCGAGAGGGTGGATATCATCATAATCACAGGTGGCTTGGGCCCGACACATGACGATATCACAAGGGGGACGCTCGCCGAGTTCTTCGGCATGGGCCTGAGGCTCGACGATGACGTTCTCTCCGGATTGAAGGCGAGATACGGTGGCCACAGGATACCGTCCGATGCGATGCTGAATCAGGCTACCGTGCTGGATGATGCCGATATATTGAAAAACCGTGTTGGGACAGCTCCCGGATACCATATATCGCCGGGTGAAGGGAAGCATATCTTCGTCCTGCCGGGTGTTCCCGAAGAGATGGTCAATATGATGGAGGACTCGGTTATCCCCATCCTCAGGGGATTTGAGGGACGCCAGGGGATCATGATAAGGACCTTGAGGACTACGGGGATACCCGAATCGGCCCTGCATGAAAAGCTGGAGGATATGGATAGCATTAAATACCTCTCTTTCCTCCCGGGATATGAAGGTGTGGACGTAAGGGTTGTTGGCCCCGAGGAGGAAATCTCCCGCAGGGAGTTCGATTCCATATGTGAGGAGATAAAGAGACGCGTCGGCGAGTTCATGTATGGCAGGGATGACGAGAAAATCGAGGAACTCATAGGTGTGATGCTGAGGGAGCGGGGATGGAAGATCTCGGTGGCCGAGTCATGCACCGGTGGGCTCATAGCCAAGCGTATAACGGACATACCGGGAAGCTCAGATTATTTCGACAGGGGAATTATCGTCTACAGCAACAGGTCGAAGGTCGAGATGCTCGGCGTCCCTGAGAGTCTGATAACTGCTTTCGGGGCGGTGAGCGCTGAAGTTGCCGTGGCAATGGCTGACGGGGTGAGGAAAGTTTCCGGGTCTGAGATAGGGCTTTCAGTGACCGGCATAGCTGGTCCTTCTGGGGGGAGCCCACAGAAGCCGGTCGGCCTCGTCCATATAGGGCTATCTACGCCGAGTGGGTCCTGGAGCAGGGAATACCGTCTCAGAAGAAACCGGGATGCGAATCGTCACAGGTCATCACAGGCAGCTTTGGACTTTGTCAGGAGATTTCTGGAGGGACTATGGCCGGAGGAGAAACCGTAAGGACTTTCATAGCTGTTGAGATACCTGATAATGTGAGAGATGTGATATCCGGCGTCATATCGGAGCTCAGGAAGTTCTGCGGCGGGGTCAGGTGGGTGCCACCGGAGAACCTCCATCTCTCCTTGAAGTTCCTTGGGGACCTGGAGCCGGAAAGGTTTTCGGTTCTCAAGGTGACCGTAGGGAGGGCCCTTACCGGTTCCCGGCCGTTCGGGATGACGCTCTCGGGGATCGGGGCATTTCCGAACCTGAGGAGGCCCAGAGTCTTCTGGATCGGCGTTGGGGATAGGGGAAAAGATTTCGAAGGGATATACGATAAGATCGAAGGAGCGCTTTCGGACGAGGGATTTCCGAAGGAGGAAAGGAAATTCTCACCCCATCTCACCATAGGACGTGTGAAATCCCCAAGGGAACTGGGTGAGGTGGCATCTAAGGTAGACAGGGTATCTCTTGCCCCGCAGGAGATCACTGTGAGCGAGGTCGTGATTATGAAAAGCGACCTCAGGCCCTCCGGACCGATATACACCCCGCTTGCGAGATATGAGCTGATCTGACGGGAACAAAGGCTTGACAAATCATAATCCGGTTATTAATTTTAGCCGGATCTGTTTCTTGAGAAAACTGGAAGGAGGACATCGGCTTCGGCGGCTGATCTTCAGGGCCGGATTTTGAATTCATAGGATATCATCTGATGCCTTTTTCATCTCAAAATGATACTAGTAGATACAAACGTTCAGCCGTCAGCTTTCAGGTTTTTGGCTGATTGCTGAAAGCTTATGGGTCAAGTTCCGATCATGGCTGTTTCTCGTGGACGGAAGAAATAGTCTCATTATCAATTGAAATCAGTATGATTTATTATAGAGGCAGGAAAAGCTCCCCTTTGGAAGTTTACGGCCTGGCGGGTGGCACTCGCTACAAAAAGAAGGGAGTGGTCCTATGGCAGCACGGGATGAGAAAGACAAGGAGAAGGCCCTTGATCTGGCCATGAGTCAGATAAGGAAACAGTTCGGCGATGGTTCCATAATGAGGCTTGGAGATGAGCAGTCCAGGATTTCCATCGAAGCCATACCGACCGGGACACTTAAGCTGGATGCTGCGCTCGGCATAGGGGGTGTTCCGAGGGGTAGGGTCGTTGAGATATTCGGCCCTGAGGCCTCCGGCAAAACGACCCTCGCACTGCACATACTGGCTGAGTCACAGAAACTGGGGGGTGTAGCAGCCTTCGTGGATGCTGAACATGCACTCGATGCCTCCTGGGCAGAGACGATAGGGGTCGATCTTGACAACCTGCTCATATCACAGCCTGACTCGGGGGAGGAGGCGCTCGAGATTACGGATACGCTCGTAAGAAGCGGTGCGATAGATGTCATAGCCATAGACTCGGTGGCAGCGCTTGTCCCGAGGGCCGAGCTCGAGGGGGATATGGGCGATTCCCAGGTTGGCCTTCAGGCGAGGCTTATGTCACAGGCTATGAGGAAGCTGACTTCATCGATTCAAAAATCTAAGACCTGTGTGATCTTCCTCAATCAGCTCAGGATGAAAATAGGTATAATGTACGGAAATCCTGAGACGACGACCGGAGGTTACGCCCTTAAGTTCTATGCAACCGTCAGACTCGATATAAGGAGGATCGCATCAATCAAGGTCGGACAGGATGTAGTGGGCCACAGAGCCAGGATAAAGGTCGTAAAGAACAAGATAGCCCCCCCGTTTCGCGAGGCTGAAGTTGACGTAATGTACGACCAGGGTATATCCAGTGAGGGGGACCTCATAGATCTCGGGGTGGAACATGAGATAATCCAGAAAAGTGGCACATGGTTCTCCTACGGTGATGAGCGCCTTGGACAGGGTAAAGAGAATACCAGAATTTTCCTCAGGGAAAATCCAGAGCTTAGGAGCAAGGTAGAATCGCAGATCAGAGAAGCCATGGGGCTTAAGCCAAGTGCTCCGCCAGCCCGGAGCGGATCTGATGAGGAGTCCTGAGGTCTTTTCAAATTGTCTCCGATCCACTCTGGCACCACCTTTCGGATCCTGGAATTCTCTTTTCGGCAGACTATAGAGTGCCTATTTGAGCATTTTGCAGAAGGTCATAGAAGTGATCTGGGTACCTGGGAACCCACTCCATTACTCCCCCGCATGCGGGAGAAGTACCCGGCACGGTAGAGGCAGGGCATGCCCTGCTCCGGAGTTCTGCAGGATACTGTAACTGAAAGATCTCTATTTGGAGCGTATAAGGATAAGTGCCATATCCCCTCAAAAGAGGAAGAAAAACAGGTTCGTGATATCTTTCGAGGGGTCTGAGCCGATCACCCTGAACGGGGAGATCCTTTACAGGAGAAAGCTGAAAGTCGGTGATGAGCTCGACGGACAAACCCTTCGGGAGATCGAGGGCGAAGATGAGCTTGTGAGGGCACGTGAGGCTGCGCTCAGGCTTCTCTCCTATAGGAGGAGGACCGAAAAGGAGCTTGCCGACAGGCTCCTTAAGAAAGGTTTTTCCGGGAGTTCGGTCGAAAACACGATTCACAGGATGCAGTCGCTGGGACTCCTCGATGATCTTGAGTTTGCCAGGGACTGGGTGAAGCAGTGCATTGAGAGGAACCCGTTGGGCCGCAGAAAGGTGGAGGAAAAGCTCCGGGTTAAGGGCATACCGGGCGATCTTTCAGAGCGCGTAGCGGGTGAATTTTTCAAGGACCTTGATGAAGTTGCTGTGGCTAAGTCCCTTCTCTCGAAGAGGTTCTGGCGCTACAGGAATCTTGAAAGATATAAGGCCCTGAAGGGGATGTCCGATTTCCTTTTCGGGAGAGGTTTCGACTGGGAAACGATAAATCAGGCTGTTGAAGATATCTGGAGGGATGTTGAAGGAGATGAAATCGGCTGAACTAAGGGAACTTTTCTTCAATTACTTCGAAAAGAGGGGACACAGGAGGGTTTCAAGCTCACCTGTTTTCCCACAAGATGACCCTACCCTTCTTTTCACAAACGCCGGGATGAACCAGTTTAAGAATATATTCCTCGGCCTGGAGAAAAGGGACTACAAGAGGGCTGTTTCCTCACAGAAGTGTATAAGGGTCAGCGGTAAACATAACGATCTCGAAGAAGTGGGCAGGGATACCTATCACCATACCTTCTTTGAGATGCTCGGGAACTGGTCCTTCGGAGACTATTACAAGAAGGAGGCCATAGAGTTCGCATGGGAATTTCTGACATCACATCTCGGGCTTCCCAAGGAACGACTCTGGGCCACTGTCTATGAGACCGATGACGAAGCCTATGATCTCTGGGGCGAAGTGACCGATATAGGTGACGGGAGGGTGCTCAGGTTCGGCAAGGAGGAAAATTTCTGGGAGATGGGAGATATTGGCCCATGCGGTCCCGATAGTGAGATCCATATGGACCTCGGCCCCGGAATCGGATGTGGCAGACCGGACTGCGGTCCCAACTGCCTTTTCTGTAAGGATAAAGGGGAGAGCAGGTACGAGGAGCTCTGGAACCTTGTTTTTATACAGTATAACCGCGATGAAGGTGGAGAGCTTCATGAACTTCCTTCGAAGCATGTCGATACAGGCATGGGGCTGGAGAGGATAACCGCCGTTGTGAACGGGAAAAGGTCGAATTACGACACCGATCTATTCCTCCCGATTATATCCGAGATCGAAGAGATATCGGGCAAGAGCTACGGTGACCCAGAATGCGGGATCCCGTTCAGGGTCATAGCCGACCATATCAGGACGCTCTCTTTTGCAATTGCAGACGGCGTTATGCCTTCGAATGAGGGTCGGGGATATGTGATAAGGAGGATACTCAGGCGGGCTGCCCGGTTCGGAAGGATGCTCGACGTTCATGATCCTTTCATATACAAGCTTGTCCCACGCCTCTCCGATATGATGGGTAATGCCTACACAGAGCTTTTGGATAGATGTGAGCACATATCTCTGGTCATAAGATCGGAGGAGGAAGGCTTCGGCAGGACACTCGACAGGGGCATAGAGCTCTTTGAAAGTGCAGCAGAAGAAGCCCTGAAGTCCGGCACAAATGTGATCCCGGGATCAGAGGCCTTCAGACTATACGATACCTACGGCTTTCCAATAGACCTGACACAGCTTATGGCCTCGGAGAAGAACCTCTCGGTCGATATGGATGGCTTCAACACCGAGATGGAACGCCAGAGGAAGAGGGGCAGGGAGGCCTCGAAGTTCGTCGGGATGACGTCCGAAGAGGGTGAATGGGCGATACTCTCCGATGGAAAAGGGGATAGATTCGTAGGTTATGATACCTTTTCGTCGGAGTCAACCCTCGTAAGATACAGGAATCTCGGAGATGGCGGAGTTGAAGTCATACTCGATCGAACCCCATTTTACGGGGAATCCGGAGGACAGGTGGGCGATGTCGGGCGAATATATTCCGGGGATTTTACCATCCAGGTCGAGGATACCGTGTGGGTTGGGAGTGAGATAGTCCATCGCGGGAAGCTGACCGAAGGGAAGCTTCCGGACAGGCCCGCTAAGGTTGCTGCAGAGGTCGACCGTGAGCTCAGGATGGCGGCTGCCAGGAACCATACCTCGACGCATCTGCTCCAGGGGGCCCTCAGGAAGGTTGTGGGAACCCATGTCCATCAGGCCGGGTCGCTTGTCGCACCTGACAGGCTCCGTTTCGATTTCACCCACTTCGCCTCCCTTTCCCAAACGGAGATCGAGCAGGTCGAGGAGATCGTGAACCGCGGGATAATCGAAGATATGAAAGTGGATGCAATTGAGGAAAGCTTCGATGAGGCCAAGAAGATGGGAGCCATAGCCCTCTTCGGGGAGAAATATGATGAAGTTGTGAGGGTTGTAAAGATAGATGATTTCAGCCTCGAGCTCTGTGGGGGGACGCATGTCCATTCGACCGGGGAGATCGGATCTTTCACCATAGTTTCGGAGGGAGCTGTTGCATCAGGTGTTCGCAGGATCGAGTCTGTTACCGGGATGGCTGCCTTTGAGCTTATGAAGGGACGGCGGAAATTGCTGGAGGAGGCCTCCAGGCTCTTAAACGTCTCACAGGGAGACCTTGAGAGCAGGATAGAGAGGCTTCTGGAGGAAAACAGGACTCTGAGGAAGAGACTGGAAGACGCGAGGTCTGGCTCGACCGGGGAATTTGTAGATTCCATAGCCCGGAGAGGGGTAAATGTCGATGGGGTGAGGGTTGTTGCAGCCAAAGTGGATGTCCCCGACATAGGTGCCTTCAGGAAAATGGCGGATTCCTTGAGGGATAGCCTCAGCAGCGGGGTGGGAGTACTGGGGGCAATTTTGGGCGATAAAGCTTCTTTACTCGTGGTTGTTACGGATGACCTTATAAAGGAGAAGGGTATCAGGGCGGGCGACCTTGTGAAGAAGATAGCGGCCATCGTCGGTGGTGGTGGGGGCGGGAAAGCACACCTCGCCCAGGCTGGTGGAAAGGATAAAGACAGGCTTGATGAAGCGCTTGCTGCCGTTGAGAATATTGTCAGGGAGAGGTTGCGGACAGATAAAATATGACGGAAAAGGTGTCCGAAATTCTATTGATAGATAGATTATACCTTTTTCACCCAAAAATGATACTGATCTGGCAGGATAAGCATTCAACCATCAGCGTTCAGCTCTTAACCTTTGCTGACTGCTGATCGCTGAAGGCTTATGAGATAGGATTCAACCGTGGCTATTTCTTATGGACAAAATAAATAGTCTCATATTCAACCAAAATGGGTATTAGATCTCATATGTTTTTCTTTATTTCCCTGCCATTTGAAGAACCTTCCGATCACTGTTCGGTTCCCCTTTGATGGAGGTGAACGGATGTCTATTTTCAGCTATCTTATGGAAGTCAGGGAAAAAAGAGGTGGGGTTTATCTGACTCTTCTCGATCCGGACAGGATAAATCCTGATAGGGTAGTTGACGTAGCACTCAGATGTGTTTCAGCAGGGGCTGATGCCATACTTGTTGGAAGCAGCCTCCTTATATCAGCAGATTTTGGGAAAACCATCCGCGACATAAAGTCAAATATAGATGTGCCGTTGATAATACATCCAAGCGGAGTCTCTCAGATATCCCCTGGTGCTGATGCTATCCTTTTCCTGGTCCTTGTAAGTGGACGAAACCCTGAGCTTCTCATAGGACAGCATGTTAAATCCGCTCCTATCCTGAGGAACTATGGGATAGAGCCGATATCCACTGGATATATGCTGGTGGAGTCGGGAAAGATGACCTCAGTCGAGTATATGAGCAACACGAAGCCGATACCGAGGGATAAAGCTGACATAGCCATGGCGTGTGCTTTGGCAGCCGAGTATATCGGGATGAAGCTCATATATATTGAGTCCGGCAGCGGCGCCAAGTGGTCAGTTCCGGAGGACATGATCAGCTCTGTAGCAGCATACTGTTCTCTGCCCATCATGGTCGGAGGAGGCATAAGGGAGCCCGGTGTTGCACGTGATAAGATAGAGTCCGGGGCATCCTTGGTTGTCACAGGGAACATTATAGAGGGAGACGGGGGAGAATCTCTCGTGAGGGAATTCGCCGAAGCTGTTCATGTTAAGGGTTAGCTTATGATCGACATACATGCCCATCTTATACCTGAAGTGGACGATGGGCCTTCAAGCTTCGAGGAGTCATTAGAGATAATACAAGGCGGAATAGTCGATGGTATAAAGGGAGCTGTTGCAACGCCCCATCTCTTCGGCGATATAGAAGGGCAGTTCAAGGTAATCAGGGAAAAGTTCGAGGAACTCAGAGAACTCCTCGACTCTGAGAAGATGGATTTCGAGCTTTTCCTCGGTGCGGAGTTTCTACTTTATCAGGACATTGACGTTGACCTCATAGCGGAAACCGGCATCGGAGTTTTCGGTGGTGGGTCCGGAAGATATGTCCTTTTCGAGTTTCCTCCATGGCCCATACCTGTTGAATCTGAAGAGGCCCTCTTCAAGTTGCAGCTTATGGGGATATCTCCCATAATTGCTCATCCTGAAAGGAACCATTACGTCATGGAGAAGCTTCCTGAGATGGCTATGCGTGGCATGCTCTTCCAGGTCAACGCCTCGAGCCTCCTGGGTGTCAGAGGTAGGAAGATCAGGAAGTCCGTGTTCAGGCTTATAGAGGAAGGTATGATAAGTTTTGTGGCAAGTGATGCCCACGATCCGCGGACAAGGCCGATGGTCATGTCTACTGCCAGAAGTGAGGTTTCTGAGGCCTTTGGTGTGGAGGTGGGGGATGAGCTTTTCAGAGATAACCCGCTTAGAGCTGTATCGGGGGATTTGCTGGAACTGACAATTGATCATCGCAGGAGGTCGAAGCTATCTAAGGGAATCATGAACAGGCTTATATCACTGATGAGGAGTATTTAGCTATGAAGGGACAGGTTTACCTTGGAAAGTTCGAGATGAAGCTTATGGAACTTGATATGCCCGAGCCGGGACCTGATGACGTTCTGGTGAAGGTCGGTGGTTGCGGGGTCTGTGGCACGGATCATCATATCTATTCCGGAGAAGTCCCCTTCGCCAGGCCTCCGGTGGTTATAGGACATGAGATAACCGGCAAGGTGTACAGGACCGGGGACAATGTGGATGATCTTGATGAGGGCCAGACAGTCTGCCTCGATCCTGTGATACCCTGTATGAAATGCCACTACTGTGGTATCGGGAAGTTCAATCTCTGTGAGGACTACAAGGTTATAGGCTACCGTATGACAGGCGGATTCGCGGAGTACACCGTTGCGCCAAGGAAACAGGTTTACCGGATATCCGGGGATGCAGGCGTTAATGGTGGAATCCTCGCTGAGCCTGTCGCCTGTGTCATAAACGGTTTTAGCAGACTCGGTCTCATGCCAGGTGGTAGGGTCCTCATAATGGGTGCTGGCTCGATGGGACTTATCTGGAATCAGATTCTGAGGCTGACCCCGTCGGTGGAGATCGTCCAGATAGATATTGTAGAGATGAGAGCTAAAGTATCAGGAGAAATCGGAGCCGATCGGGCCATCTGCGCCCGGAAGGATGAATTTGAGCCTATACTGAGGGAAGAATATCCCGAAGGCTTCGAATACGTTATCGATGTGACAGGTGACCCGGATTCCGTTGCAATGGGGATCCGTCTCACCAGGAAAGCGGGGACCATGATGGTATTCGGGGTCTGCCCCGAGGGATCGCGCATGGAGGTCGATCCATATGAAGTTTACCTCAAGGAAATGAAGATCATAGGTTCAAAGATGCCCCCGTTCTCCCTTGGTAAGGCCGTTCGTCTTATAGAGAGTGGCAAGATAAACTATGACAGGATAGTCTCACACCTTATGCCCCTTGAGAAGCTTGAGGAGGCGCTTGATCTCTTCGTGAACGGTAAAGACAAAGTGCTTAAGATGTGCATATTGCCGGGGTAACAAGACCCGAAAATCATTGACAAATGGGCTCTGAACTCCTATTTTAAGAGCTAATTTGGAGTTGATGGAAAAGGGAGCAGGACTTGGAGAAAAGCCTTTTCATAATAAAACCTGACGCTGTCTCTAAGAATTTGGTTGGTCCCATAATCTCCTCTGTCGAGTCCGCCGGTTTCCGGATCACGGCGATAAAAATGTTGAGATTGAGCCGTGAGGAGGCAAGCGAATTCTATGCTGTCCACAGAGGTAAGCCTTTCTATGATGGCCTTTTGGATTTTATCTCCTCCGGGCGGATAGTCGTCGCTGTGCTTGAGAGGGAGGATGGTGTAAGGGGGCTGAGGGAGATAATCGGAGCTACCGACCCTGCCGAGGCTGCTGAAGGGACGATCCGGAAGGCTTTTGCCGAAGATGTCCAGAGAAATGCTGTCCATGCTTCTGATTCCCGGAAGAACGCCCTCAAGGAAGTGGCATTTTTCTTCAGCCAGAGGGAGATCCTGGTGGGATAGACTTAGGGAACCTTATTGTCGAGCTTTGTGATTTATTGAGGGAGGATAGATTGAAGATACTGGTTATGAACTGTGGCAGTTCGTCCGTCAAATATCAGCTTTTCGACACCGGGGCTGACCTCAGG